>CAJYVK010000234.1 GCA_913778455.1 uncultured Hymenobacter sp.
CGTCGCCCACGTAGATGGTGCTGGTAGCCACATCGACATACAGCGACTGGGGGTTGATGAAGGTAGTGGTCGAGTTGCCCGCCGCCAGGTCCACGCGGCCCGAGCCGTCGAGGTTGGCGTAGCTGAGACGGTCGTCGGCGGGCGTATTGCTGCTCTGCACCCAGTAAATGCGGTTGCCTACTACCTGAATCGCGTTGATGGCAGCGCCTGAGTTTGGAATAATGTTGCGGATGTAAGACCCGTCGGAGAGCTGGAAGCTGGAAATGCCCGTGCCGCCGGCGGCATCGCCCACGTAAATGATCCCATTATTCGTATCAATTGCCACGGCCAACGGGTTATTGAACGTGCTGGCCGTATTGTTAGCCGCCAGGTCCACGCGGCCCGAGCCGTCGAGGTTGGCGTAGCTGAGGCGGTCATCGGCGGCCGTGCCGCTGCTTTGCACCCAGTACAATCGAGTTTGCGCGTAACTGCTCAGGCTAAGGAGCAGTAGCAGCAGGACGGCCGCGTAGCGCCAGACGACCGTAGGCCAGAGCCTGGTCGGTGGTGTCGCTAGCTGCCCTTGCGGGTAGAAGGTTTGCTTCATGCGATGAAGAGAAAAAGTGGCTGAAAAGAAAAAAATAGTTGGGGTTATTATAAGAATTTAACTAATTGCAAGCTCGGCATACTTGCCCAGGCCATAAGTGCAAATGCACCGCCCAGTAAACCGGACGGTGCAAGTGAAAGTCAGGGCTGAATCGGCACTACGGCTGCTGCGGATAAAGTCCGCTGAGGCAGATGATGTAGTTGAGCGCCATAAAAGGCGGTCGGTTGTCGTGGGGTTGGTTGTTCCCTGCAAAGCCAATGTTATTAGGGTTGGTACCGGTGAGGGTAGGGGTGCCCGTCTGGGTCTGGTAAAGATTACCAGTGAAGGTGTCACCGCCGCTGCTCTCACCGGTAGAAGTAGCCAGTAGTCCGGTATTGGGGAGCGCAGCATTGCCATTCGCCGTGGCAGCGTTGAGCGCGTGGCTGTGGGTGGGTAGTTGGAGCTGGGTTAGCGTTACGGTTTCTACCCCACCCCTTGCGGCTGGGGCGTAATAGCTCATACCCGGAGCCTGGCCAAAGCAGACGGGGGTGCGGCCCCGTAAATCGGGCAAGGCAAAGGTAGTCGTGCCATCGCCGCCGTAAGTCGTGCCCAGCAGCGCATACAGCGGCGTATATTGCTGTATGCTCATTAGTTGCCCATTGCAGTAGGCCCAGTCCTGCGGCGCAAAATTGCCCGCAAACAATTTAATCATGCCGATGTACTCGTCCATAGTAGAGAAGTGCTAAAAGGAAAAATTAACTGCACACTCTTAGGAACGCGACGGGTAGAGGCCGCTGATGCAGATGATGTAGCCCAGGGCCAGGTAGGGAGGCCGGTTTTCGTGCGGCTGGTTGCTGCCCGCTGCCGCGATAGAGTTATTAGCCAGCGTGGTGGTGGCCCCACCGTTCGTCAGGTAGGAATTCAGATCGCCCGAATCGCCCCCACTCGTCGTCGCGGTGCCTTTGGCCAGTAAGGCATTCGTCGGCACATTCGTGTTGCCATCCGTCGACGAGGCCGTCAGGATGTGGTTGTGCATAGGCATTTGCTGGGTCAGGAGCGTCACGGTTTCCGTGCCGCCGGTTTGGCCCAGGCCGTAGTTCTGCAATCCTGTCCCCTGGCCCTGACCGATAGCGGCCCGACCGCGCAGGTCCGGCAGCGCAAAAGTGGTAACACCGTTGCCACCGTAAGTAGTACCAAGCAGGGAGAATAACGCTTGATTCTGAGCTATAGGTAGAATTTGACCATTGCAGTACATCCAGCCTTTCGGTGCAAAATTGCCTGCGAACAGCTTGATAATGCCGAGATACTCATCCATCGGTGAAAAAAGGTAAAAAGGGGTGGAAAGAAAGTGCTTTTGCTTTGTGCAAAAGCAGGAAAACCAGGTGGAAACGCTAAGTAGGCGGGCTTTGCCGTAGCTATCGGGAACTGCTACAAGCTGGCGGCCCTGTGCGGCCGTTGGATGATGACAGACGCTTTGACCGGCAAAGAGCATCTTGCACCAAGCTCGACATTTACATAGCGCTAACTAAATAAGGGCTGAAAGGTAAAGTAAGAGACCCGATAAACAGTATTACTATTCTGTAGCCCCTGGTTAAGCTATCCCAGCGCCTCGTGCAAAAGGGTGAAGCAATGTAGGAGGGGCGGGCAAAGGGGACCGGGTTAAAAGCCGAATAGCTCTGCGCCAGATCTGGACGATGCCCTGGGGAAGGGCCGTCGCAGAAACTAGGGCAGAGCTATCAGGGCTGGGCAGACTTCATCTTAAGTGGTGATAAAAGCCTGGCCGGGCCAGCAGACCGGCAAGTGCATGACTGAGTTTGTTTGGGCAGTAGAATAGTAGCGGGTGCGCTTGCCGGAAGCGGGCATTTGCGATGCGAAATAACTGCCCCGCACCGGCGGTTTTTAGCGTATAAATACGTGGTTTTAGGGACCCGTTATTTTTACCTGTATAAACGCACAATAGTAAGTAGTAAGAGGCTGATAGACAAGAGTAATTAGTGTGCGAAGCCGGGGCCAACGCAGTAGTAGGCTATAAAAAAGTACGCAATTCGCTCAGGCAGCCGATTTCGTACGTGGTTTGCGCGAAGTGCCGCCGCCGGGCTGGGTTGAAATATACCTGGTCGATGCCCGCGTTGTAGGCGCCGAGCACGTCGCACTCCAGGTTGTCGCCCACCATCAGGCTGCTGGCGGCGGCCGCCCCGGTGCGGGCCAGCGCGTGGGCAAACATGCGCGGGTCGGGCTTGAGGTGGCCGCTGCGCTCCGACGTAATGATTTCCTCAAAGTAGTTCGTCAGCTTAGAGGAAGCGAGCTTGACGCGCTGCATGTCCTCGAAGCCGTTCGTAATCAGGTGCAGGCGGTAACCCTTGGCTTGCAAGTAGCCCAATACGTCGTGGGTGTGCGGAAACACGGCCGTTTTGAGCGGTAGCAGGTCGGTGAAGCGGGCCGAGATGTCGGTCGGTATATCGGCTTCGGCCAGACCCAGCCGGATAAGCGTGCGGGCGAAGCGCACGTCGCGCAGCTGCTGCTGGGTTATCTTGTTGCTCTGATAGAGCCGCCACAGGGCGTGGTTGACCTCGCTGTAGCGCTGGCTGAACTCGACAAACGTGAACAGACCGTGGCGACCCAGGTCGTAGTCGGTGAAGAGCTGGGCCAGCGTTTCGTGGGCGTTGGTCTCAAAGTCCCACAAGGTGTGGTCGAGGTCGAAAAACAGGTGACGATAGGCTTTCATGCGGGGAGGAGCAACTAGATTAGTCGACGTCGAGCAGCAGGTCGGGCATGGGGTGGCCGGCGGCCAGCGCCCGCACCAGGCGCTCGGCGTCTTTGGGGCGGGCATTGCCGTAAAAAAATCCCTCGGGATACACCACGAGCGCCGCGCCGGAACCCTTCTTGCACTGCTTGCACAAATCAAGGCAATTGCAGGTCTGGATGCGGGTGTGCACTTCTTCCCCATCGACTACGAGCGACTTCACTCCCTGATTTTTCAGCTCTTTCTTGAGCGCCTTGGCGAGGTCTTCCCCCACACCCGATTTCTGATTAGTACAAACGAAGAGACGACGCTCAGACATGGGGCTTAGAAGTTATGAGTTAGAAGTTATGAGTTATGAGTTGCCCACTGGCGCGAGTTTAGCGCAGCGTAACTCGTGCCTGGCCATGACGTGGGGGCTGCGCCCCCACTGCCGCAACGCGGCAATTTTGGCGGCCGCCCCGTTGTTATGCCCACTTACGTAGCTTGCCGCGTTGCGGCAGTGGGGGCGCAGCCCCCACGTCATGGCCAGGCACGAGTTACGCTGCGCTAAACTCGCGCCAGGGCGGGAGCCGGGATAATCCGTGGACGTTAGCGCGGAGTAACTCATAACTCTCCCGGCTTACCCCGTGGGCAGCCAGCGGCGATTTTGAATTTTGTAGGCGGCGAGCTCGCGGTTGTTCCACAGAGTTTGGTACACTTGCTGGTCGCGCACGAGTTGCGGGTCGCGCTCCATAAGGCCCAGCAATTGGTGGAGCAGCTCGGCCGTTTCGTCGCGCAGGAAGTAGAACATCCAGTTGTCGAGGCGGCGTACGCCCACCAGGCCGGCATTTTTGAGGTAGGCCAGCTGGCGCGAGGTTTTAGTCTGCGTGAAGTCAAGAACTTGCTCCAGGTCGCCGACTACCATCTCGTGATTGCGCCACAGCAAATGCAGCAGCCGCACGCGGCTTTCATCACCGAGAGCCTTAAAAAGCTGCTGCCCGAATGCAACCGGGAAATGTTTTACGCGCATCTACCGTTGGAAATGGCCGGGCTGGCCCCGCCGAACGCCCAAAAGTACGGCGAGCGCGCCGGGCAGGTTCGTATATTTGTTAGAACATCCTTTTGTTAATTCCCCTTCTTCGTGACCAGTCGCCGTATTCTTTGCCTGCTGAGCCTGTTACTCCTGACCGGGCTGTTGGCCAGCCCCGCCGCCTGGGCCCAGGGCAAGCGCCGGATAGTGCAGTTTACGGGTATCGTGGCGAGCGGCGACAGCCTGCTGGGGGTGCCCGGCGCCTCGGTGTACGTGCCCAAGGCCGGGCGCGGCACTACGTCCAACGCCTACGGCTACTTCTCGATGCCGGTGCTGGCCGGCGATAGTATCGTATTCCGTTCGCTGGGCTACCGCAACCAGACCATCATCATCCCGGCCGATTACCAGCGCCAGAGCTTTTCGGTAGTCATTCAGTTGCAGGAAGATGCCACCGTGCTGCCCGAGGTACGCGTGTTTCCCTACGCCACGGAGAAGGAGTTTAAGAAAGCCTTCCTGGCCCTGCGCCTGCCCACTGAGCGGGGCTCGGCCGCAGCCGACAACCTGAACGAGGACCTGATGCGCAAGATTTTCAACTCGCAGCCCATGGGGCCCACGGCCAACTACCGGCAGTCGATGTCGATGCAGCAGCTCGACCTGGATCGGCGCATGGGTATCGCCCCCAATCCGCAGAGCAACAACCCCTTGCTCAACCCCTTCAGCTGGCTCAAGCTCGTGAAGCAGGTAAAAGACGGCGAGTTTAAGAAGCGGGAAGGCGTGGATTATTAGCCGCCGGGCGGGTAGCGTACCTGGTTTTGAATACGAAGAGGCGACCGGCAGCGGTCGCCTTTTTTCGTGGTCTAGCCGCTGGCCAGCGGGGGGCTGGCGGGGGCGGGCGGGCAACCGTCGAGAATGCTGCCTCGTGGGCCAAACGGTCGAAAAAAAGTGGGCATCGGTCGAACGGGTAGGGGAGAGGCCGGCTGGCCCTGCGTGCTTTGTCGGCGTTCGCGGCAGTGCGGTAGCTGGCCGCTGGTCTTTTATCAATTCAACATAAGATGAAACTACTTGCTTTCGGGCTGCTGGCGGCTGGCGGCTGCCTCTTGCCTTCCCTCAGCCACGCTCAAGCTACTCCCAGCCGGGCCGAGCAGGAAGTGGCGCAGCTGGTGCGCGACTTCCAGGCCGCCGAGCAGGCTTACGACCCCGCCGCGCTGGCCCGGCTCACCGACGCCCGCTACGTCGAGGTATCGCCGCGCGGGGAAGTCGATGAGCGGGCACGCTTTCTGGGCTTTTACCAACCCGCGCAGCGTCAGCCCTGGCCCCCGTTTACGGTTAGCGACGAGCAGATTCGGGTATTCGGTACCACGGCGCTGGATGTACTCACGTTTACTTACTCGTTGCCCGGCCCCGATGGAACCACCCGCCGCCAAGCCATGCGGGCCACTTTCATGGCGCAGCGCGACGCGCAGGGCTGGCACCTACTCGGGGCGCAGTATACCGGCATCGCCCCTGTCGCTTCGACCACCGCGCCTGCTCACTAGCACTTGTCCTGCGGGCTGAACGGCCAGCGACCCGTAGCTTGCGGGCCTTTGGGTTGACTGGCCAAGCCTTACTGTATTATTACCATGATTGCAGCCATTGGCTTCCGCCAAGTTACCATTGTCGATGAGCAGCTTGGCCTCACGTTTCCGGTGCGCGTGTTGTACCCGACCACTGCCACCCCGCAACGGGTAGCGGTAGGGCCGTATCAGCTCGACGTGGCCCCCGACGCGCCAGTGGCTCCCGGTCCTTTTTCGGTGGTACTGGTGTCGCACGGTACGGGTAGCTCGGGGCTGCTGCACCGGCAGCTGGCGCAGGCATTGGTCGGGCAGGGGTACGTGGTGGGCCTGGTGGAGCACCCGCACAACAACCGCGACGACGACAGCTGGGCCAACACTCCCCAGAACCTCGTGGCCCGTCCCCGTCACCTGCAATTGGCGCTTGATACGCTACTGCACGACGCCCACCTCGGCCCCGCGCTTTACCCCGACGCAGCGGCCCTGATCTGGCACTCGATGGGCGGCTACGCGGTGCTGGCCGCTACTGGCGGCCGGCCCGCAGCCGTAGGCCCAGCCGGTACCCCTGGCCCGGCCATCCCGGTACCCGTGGCCGATGCCCGGGTGCGGGCGCTCGTGCTGCTGGCCCCGGCTCTGCCCTGGTACGCTACCCCCAATGCGCTGGGCGACATCCGGGTGCCACTGCTGGTACTAGCCGCGGAGAAAGACGAGTACCTGCCGCCAGCGCACAGCGAGCAGGCCCTGCGAAGCGTGCCCGCCACGACGCCGCGCACGGTGCGGGTGGTAGCCAACGCCGGCCACTTTTCTTTTCTGACCCCATTTCCCCCGCACCGTACCCGGCCCGATTTTCCGCCTTCGCAAGACCCGCCAGGGTTCGACCGGCCGCAGTTTCAGGCAGCGCTGGCGCGGGAGGTGGCTGACTTTCTGGCCCGGCACCTGCCGCCGGGTCGGGATACCGCGGGCTAGGCTGACGCGGGCAGCGAACTACTGCTTAAATTATGGCTGATTCTATGGCTGCCTTCGCCCGCCGCCACCGGGTGCTGCTGCTGCACCTGCTGTTTTGGGGCGCGTACTGTTCGTTTTACTTCTATCAGCTCCAGCAGGAGTACGGCACGCGGGCGGCGCTGCTGCTGGTGGGCCAGCCGCTGCTGGGCAATGCGCTGCTGGCGTATTTTACCTACGGCTACGTGCTGCCCCGCTGGCTGGCCCGTCGCCACCCAGGGCGCAGCCTGCTGGCTTTTGGGGGGGCGCTGGCGGTGGCGGTGGCGCTCAAAATATGGCTGGCCCGCGCCTGGTCGCCGCTGGCAGCGCCGCCGGCCTACCTGTACTCCACGGGTTACCTGGTGGCGACGGTGTTTAGCACGCTGGCGGTGACGCTATTCGTGGCGATGCTGCGCTTCGTGGTGGGTTGGTTTGAGCTGGAAGCTAAAACCAAGGCCCTGGAGAACGCACAGCTCACCACGGAGTTGAAGTTTTTGAAGGCCCAGATCAACCCGCACTTTCTCTTCAATACCCTCAACAACCTCTACTACTTAGCTTACACCCAGTCGCCCAACACGCCCGAGGTAGTAGCCCGGCTGGCCCAGATGATGCGCTACCTGCTCGAAGAATCCAACCAGCCCACCGTTCCCCTCGCCCAGGAAATCGAGTTTATGCGCAGCTACCTGCACCTAGAACAGCTGCGCCTCAATCACCCCGTACCGCTGACCTTCGAAGTCGAGGGCGAGCCGGCCGGCGTGGTCATTGCCCCGCTCATCCTGATGACGTTTCTGGAAAACGCCTTCAAGCACGGCGTGCGCAACCACGACCCCGCGGCCTGGGTGCGGGTGCACCTGCGGGTGGCGGCTACCACCTGTGAGTACACCGTGGCCAACGGCCGCCCGCCCGGTCCGCTCCCGGCCCCGGCCGCCCTGCCCGGCACGGGCCTGGCCAACGTGCGCCGCCGGCTGGCCCTGAGCTACCCCGGCCGCCACGCGCTGCACCTCGACGATACTCCGGCGCAGTACCGGGCGCACCTTACGCTGCACCTGGTATGAGCCTGCGCTGCCTTATCGTGGACGACGAGCCCCTGGCTCGCCACTTGCTCGCCGACTACGTGGGCAAGGTCGCGTTTCTGGAGCTGCACGCCGCCTGCGCCAGTCCGCTGGTCGCCTTGGAAATACTGCGCACGGTGCCGATTGACTTGCTGTTTCTGGACGTGCACATGCCCGAGCTTACGGGGCTGGAGCTGCTGCGCAGCCTACCCCAGCCGCCGCTGGTGGTGTTCACGACGGCCCACTCCGAATACGCGCTGCCCAGCTACGAGCTCGACGCGGTAGACTACCTGCTCAAGCCCATCACGCTGGAACGCTTTCTGCGGGCCGCGCACAAGGCTTACGCCCGGCGGCCCGTGGCCCCACCGCCGTTGACAGTTCCCCCGCCGTTTCTTTTCGTCAAGGACGGCCCCCGGCGGGTGAAAGTGCGCTGGGAGGATATCCTGTACGTGGAGGGCCTGCGCGACTACGTGGCCATCCATACCCGCCAGCAGAAGGTGGTGGGCCTCGTGCAGCTCAAGACCCTGGTGCAGCAATTGCCGGCCGACCGCTTCGTGCGCATCCACCACTCCTACATCGTGGCCCTGGAAGCACTCGATGCCATCTACAAAGACAAAGTGCAGGTGGGGGGGCGGTTTCTACCCGTTAGCGAGTCGTACCGGGCGGCCTTCCGGGCTCTTATCGATGGCCCGCCGCTGTAGCCCCCGGCCGGAGATTGGGGCTACAGTGCTAATCTAAAGTAGTTCTCTAGTGAATAGTGAGCATGACAAAAACGTTTACAACGCTACCCAAACTGACGCGCGGCGACCAGGTAGCCGTGGTGTCGCCCTCGGCGGGACTGCCCGGGCTTTTTCCGTGGGTGCAAGACCTGGGCTTGCAGCGCCTGCGCGAAGTATTCGGGCTCAACCCGGTTGAGTACCCGACCACCCGCCGGATGCAGGCCCCGCTGGCCGCGCGGGCGCACGACCTGATGCAAGCCTTTGCCGACCCGGCCAACAAGGCAGTTTTTGCCTCCATCGGGGGCAACGACCAGCTCCAGCTACTCAAGCATCTCGACCCCGCCGTGTTGCTGGCTCATCCCAAGCCATTTTTCGGCTTTAGCGACAACACGCACCTGCATAGCTTGCTCTGGAACTTGAGTATTCCCTCGTACTACGGCGGTGCCGTGATGACGCAGCTGGCGATGGCTGGGCAAATGCACGACTACACCATCCAGTCACTCAACAACGCCTTGTTTGGTCGCGGGGAAGTAGAGATAACGCCCGCCGCCACCTACACCGACGAAAGCCTCGATTGGGCTGACCCCGCCAACCTGAGCCGGACGCGCCCGCTGGTAGCCAACGAGGGCTGGCACTGGTCGGGTACCGCCGACGGGGCGGGCCGCCTGTGGGGCGGCTGCGTCGAATCGCTGGTAGGGCAGGTGGCCGCCGGGCAGTACCTGCCGAGCGCGGCCGATTTGCAGGGCTGCGTGCTCTACCTCGAAACCTCGGAAACCCTGCCGCCCGCCTGGGTGCTGGACTACCTGCTCACCGGCTTCGGCGAGCGCGGCTGGCTACAGCATTTCCAGGCCATCCTGGTGGGCCGCCCCAAAGCCTGGGACTTCGTGCAGCCGCTGACGCCAGCTCAGCAAGCCGCTTACTGCCAGCAGCAGCGCGCCACGGTGGAGCAGGCCGTGCGGGCTTACAATCCGCTCATCCCCATCGTGCAGAACCTGGACTTTGGCCACACCGACCCGCAGCTGGCCCTGCCCAGCGGGCAGTTGGCGCGGGTGCTGGGCCGCGAGCAACGCATTTTCTTAACCTATTAACTAGTGGCGGAGAAGCTGCTTTAAGCAAGCATTCTTCCTGACCGCCTCCACCAAGCCTTCCCCCTCGATGCTACCCCTTCGGCCGGCCACTCGCACGCTGCTACTTCAACTTATCGCCGCCGGGCTGGCCGGGCTGGCGCTGCGCCCCGTCGTGGGCTTGCAGCCGGTAGGGTGGTGGGCCTGGCTGGCCCCCGTGCCCCTGCTGTGCCTGGCCTACCGCAGCAGCCCGGGCCGGGCGCGCTGGCTCGCGGTGCTGGCCGCCGGTATCGGCACGAGCGTCAACGCCCCCTACTTTGCCCAACTCATGCCGCTGCCGGCCGTCGCCGCCGTGCTCGCGTCCCAAACGCTGGCCTGGGCGTTCGTAGTAGGGGCCAGCCGCCGGCTGGTGGTGCGGTACCGGGCGTGGTGGACGGTGCTGGCCTACCCCGTACTCTGGGTCGGGCTCGATACGCTCGAAGCCACTTTCCTGCCCGATGGCAACTGGGGTAGCCTAGCGTATTCGCAGGGGAAATTTCTGCCCGCTTTACAGCTGACGTCCGTGCTAGGGGTGGCGGGGCTGCTCTTCGTGGTCGCGCTGGTACCGGCCGCGCTGGCGCTGGCCGTTACCTACGGCCGCCAGCTGCGCCGCGGCTGGCGGGCCTACGCGCTGGCCGGGGCCGCTCTCGGCGGTACGCTGGTCTACGGTACGGGGCGCTTGCAAGCGGCTCCGGTCGCCAGCGGCCCTGCCACGACGTTCGGGCTGGCTGCTATCGACGAGGGCATCGGTGCCCGCACGGCCCCCGCGACCCGCGCCGCCATCCTGCGGCAGTATGCGCAGCACGTGGCTGGGCTGGCTGCCCAAGGGGCGCAGGTGGTGGTATTACCGGAGAAAATAGCCTCCTTGCCCCCAGCCGAGGCCGATACCTTACGGCAGCAACTAAGCCAGCTAGCCGCGCGGCAGCGTGTGTGGCTGGCGGTTGGGGTGGTGGAGGAAGCCCAGCCGGCGGGCCGCAATTTGCTCTGGCTGTTCGCGCCCTCGGGGGCACTGGCGGCTACCTACCAAAAGCATTACCTGGCCCCGCCCGAGCACGGCCTGGCCGTGGGCCGGGCCTACGGCGTGCAGCCGCTGCTGGGGGCTGACTACGGCCTCGCCATTTGCAAAGACATGCACTTTGCCGCGTTGGGCCGGGTCTACGGCCAGCGGCAAGTAGCTGCCATGCTGGTGCCCGCCTGGGATTTCTACGCCGACCGTTACCTGGCCGCTGACATGACGGCCACCCGGGGCGTGGAAAACGGCTACCTCGTCGTGCGGGCCTCCCGCGACGGCCTGCTCACCGTGAGCGACGCCTACGGCCGCGTGCTGGGCGAGCAGGCCAGCGCCCCGCTGCCGGGCAGCACGTTGGTGGTCCGTACGCAGGTCGGCTCACCAGTAACTACACCCTACACCCGGCTGGGCAATTGGCTCGGGTGGTTGTGCGTGGCGGCTGGCAGCGGCCTGCTGGCAATAGGCCGACGACGGGAGTAGGGGCGGGGCACAGTTATTTTATAAATAGTACCTCTGGCTGTCAAAACACTAGTCTGCGTATGACTCCCCACTACCAATTAGCCCTTCAGCAAGCAGTAGCTTGGATAACCACTCAGGTTGAGCCCGTAGGTATCGTCGCCAGTGGTAGCATCATTCGGGGAAATCCGCATGCTACTAGCGACTTCGACCTCTTCGTACTGCACGAGAAAGCCTTCCGCCAGCGCATACAAAAGCGTTTCAATGGAGTCCCCTGCGAGATTTTCATTAACAGCCCGGCGCAGGTGCGGAAGTACTTTACTGACGAGTTGCGGCAAAACCGACCCGTCACGGCGCACATGCTGGCCACCGGGCAGCCCGTGTTCGGCCACGATAATCCGCAATTACTGACCATTCTAGAGGAGGCGCGTTACTACGCCACGCTAGCTAGCCCACTTACAGAAGAGCAAGCTACGTTCCGCAGATACTGCCTCGCCACGTTGGCAGAGGATGCGGCCGATACGCTGGCAACCGACGAAGCTACTTGCCTGTATATTCTAAACCAAGCCGTTGCACAGCTAATAGAGTTTGTTTTCGCCGTTCACCAGCGCCCGCTGCCTCGTATCAAGGACCGGCTCGCCGCCCTCTGTGCGCTGGATGCTACCGTTGGTCGAGGAGTACAGCAGTACTATCAACAGGC
>CAJYVK010000235.1 GCA_913778455.1 uncultured Hymenobacter sp.
GAGCCCCTGCGCTTTAACCCTGCGAAACCCTGCGGGAACTACCATCCACAACATGACCATCCGCAACCGCCTCACCTGGCTCTTCATGAGCGTAGTAGCCGTGCTCCTGCTGGGGGTGCTGGCCGTAGTATTCGTGTTGCAAATGACCTCGTCGCAGCGCGAGTTTCGGCAGCGGCTGCGCGAGCGGGCGCAGGTAACGGGCTATATCTACCTCGAAAAAGACGAGATGCGGGCCAGCGCCTTCCGCGATTTTGAGAAGAAGTACTTGCAGTCGCTCAGCAACGAGATTTTGCAGGTGTACGACGCCAGGGGCCAAGTGCGCTTCGTGGCCGAAGACGAGCGCCTGCGCTTGGCCGATGCCGTGCTGGCCCGCATTGTCGCCAACAAGGAATATTACTTCCGGCTGGGCCAGCGCCAGGCCGTGGGCATTTTCTACCAAGACAACCAAGGCGATTTTATCATCGTGGCGGCGGCCGAAAACGTGTACGGCCAGCACCGGATGCACAGCCTGGCTACTTTCATGAGCATCAGCTTCGTCGTGAGCCTGGGCGTGATTTTTTTCCTGGGGCGCGGCTTCGCGGGCCGGGCGCTGGCACCCATCGCGGCACTCAACGACCAGGTGGACCGCATCACGGCCCAGGACCTGCACCAGCGCGTAGACGAGGGCCACCTGCGCACCAGCGAGCGCGACGACCTCACGCGCCTGGCCCGCACTTTTAACCGCCTGCTCGAACGGCTCGAGGCCAGCTTCGACGGCCAGCGCACCTTCGTGCGCAACGCCTCGCACGAGCTGCGCACGCCGCTCACTTCCAGCATCGGCGAGCTGCAAGTGCTGCTGGCCCGCGAGCGCTCGCCCGAGGCTTACCGCGAGGGCGCAGCCTCGGTGCTGGGCGAGCTGCAACAGCTCAAAACTTTGATTAATAACCTGCTCGACATGGCGCAGGCCGAGGGCAACGTGCCCCTCACCGAAGAAGTGCGCCTCGACGAGCTGCTGTGGGAGGTGCGCGAGGCCGTGGTCCCCGCCCAGCGCACCCGCGTGCAGGTAGACCTGGGCGACCTGGCCGAGCTGCCCGACGATCCGGCTGCCTTCGTCATCATGGGGCACCGGGGCCTGCTGGCCCGCGCCCTCGGCAACCTCGTGGACAATGCTCTCAAATATTCGGCTCCCCACCAGCGGGTGCTGCTGAGCCTGCGCTGCGCCGCCACCGGCTGCCTGGTGCGGGTGGCCGACGCGGGCGTGGGCATCGCGCCCGACGACCTGGGGCAGGTGTTCCAGCCGTTTTTTCGGTCGGCGGCGGTGCGCGGGGTGGTGGGGCACGGCGTGGGGCTGCCGCTGGCCCAGCGCATTGCGGCGCTGCACGGCGGCACGCTCACGCTACGCTCGGAGCCGGGCCGGGGCACGGTGGCCGAGCTGGCGTTTGAACGGCTGGCGACGGGAAGATAAAATGAAAAAAAGAGGAGGTTTTTTCAAAAAATTCATCTTTCTAATTCGTCTCTAATTTGCCTCTAATAGGGGCCTAATGTGGGGAAAGGAGCTTTGCAATGTCCTTTCACAATCGCCTTAACGCTAGCCTTCCGTCGCCCGTGGCGGCGCGGTAGTGGCCGTCGGCGGTGAACCCATTATGCGCCTCCCACATTTTGCCCTTCGCACCCTGGCCACGGCCGGGGGACTAAGCTTGACCACCCTGGCCGGCTGGGCCCAGATGCCCATGCCCAACGTCGCCCGCCCGGCCACCGGGGCGCCGCTGCCGGCCACGCCCGCCCCGGCCACGGCCCCCGCTACTACTACCGGCCAGGCCCCCGGCCCGCACAAGGGCGTGACGCCCGCCCAACTGCCGGGCCAGCCCACGGCGGCCCCGACGTTCGGCCAGCCCGGTGCGCCGCTCACCAGCCCCGCCGGAGCAGTGGGCACCGGGGCCAGCCAGCCGGCGACGGGCGCGGCTAACTCGGCCGGGGCTAGCACTTCGGCGACGGGAACGGCCAGCGGGAGTGCATTTGGCCAATATCCGGTGGCGATGGGTGCCCCGGCCGGGGCACCCGCCCTCACCACGCCCACCGATACGCTGCGCCTTACCCTCGACCAGGCCCAGGCGCGCTTCATGCAGGCTAACTTCCAGCTCCTGGCCCAGCACTTCAACATCGACGTGGCCAACGCGGCCATCCGGCAGGCGTTGCTGCGCGACAACCCCAACCTGCAAATGGAGGTGAACGCCTACAACCCCAACACGGGCGCGTTCTTTCCCCTGCAAAAGCAAACTGACCCCGTGACGCCTACCGGCGGCACCTTCGTGGCGCAGATTCAGCAGTTGATTGACATTTCGGGGCGGCGCTCCAAGCTCGTGCAGCTTTCGCGCACGGGCGTGGCGGTGCAGCAGGCGGCGTTTGAGGATTTACTGCGGCAGGCTCGCTTTCAGCTGGTGCAGTCCTTTTATAACGTAGCGGCCGAGCGGCGCAAGCTTGACTTTACCGAGCAGGAGCGCACGCAGCTCGGCCGCCTGCTGGCCGCCTACCGCGAGCGCCTGCGGCTGGGGGTGGTGGCCTCCTACGAGGTAACGCGCCTGGAGCTGGAGCAGCAAAGCCTGGAGCGCGACCGCGCCGACCTGCTCAACCAGCTCACTCAGGACCAGGCGACGCTGCGCGTGCTGCTGGCCGCGCCGGGTACGGTGTTCGTGGCCCCCGAGGGCGTGGAGTTTCTGCCCGCCGCGCCGGCCAGCGTGCCGGCTTTGGCCGACCTCGAAGCGCAAGCCTTTGCCCTGCGGCCCGACCTACGCGCGGCTACGCAGCAAACTACCTACACCCAGCAAAATCTGGCCGTGCAGCGCTCGCTGGCCGTGCCCAAGCTGATGGTGGGCGCCGACTATGCCAGCCAGGGCAATACCTACGTGCACTACTTCGGCCTGCAAACGGCCATCGACCTGCCGATTTTCAACCGCAACCAGGGTAACATCCAGGCGGCTAAAGTAGGAATTCAGCAGTCGGGCTACGCCCTGAACGGCGTGCACCTGCAAGTAGAGCAGGACGTGGCTGGCGCCTACGAGCAACTGCAACGAGCCATCGCCCTGCGCCAGAGCATCACCCCCGACTACCTGGCCCGCACCGCCAGCGTGAGCCGCGACGCCGTGGCCGACTACAACCGCCGCCTCATCGACCTGGTGAGCTTCATCGACAAGTTCCGGGCCTACAAGGAAGCCCAGCTCGGGCTGATTGACATCAGCAGCCGCCTGCTGCAAAGCGAGCAGCAAATCAATTTCGCCACCAACGCAAAGGTCTTTTAGAGTTATGAGTTAGAAGTTATGAGTTATGAGTCAGGAGATTAGCTGGCAGGTAGCTCATAATTTATAACTCATAATTTATAACTAAATAACATGATTTTCTGCCCCAAAACGCCCCTTCGCCTGCTCGTCGCGGGCCTGCTGGCTGCCCCGGTCGTGAGCCTGACCGCCTGCGGCGGCGATAAGAAAACCGAGCTGCCCACCAATACCAAGGATACCGAATCGGCCTACCGCACCGACACCGTGAAGAATCGTAACCTGGCCCAGGACCTGCGCTTTACGGGTAAGGTGAGCTACGACCAGCGCCG
>CAJYVK010000236.1 GCA_913778455.1 uncultured Hymenobacter sp.
CATCGAGCACGTAGAGCGAGTGACCGCGGGGCGGGCGTTGCAGTTCGGCGGCCAGCTTGATGCGCTGGGCCTCGCCGCCACTCAGCTCGGTAGCGGGCTGGCCCAGGCGCAGGTAGCCCAGGCCCACTTCGCGCAGCACGGTGATGGCGCGGCGCACGCTGGGCTCGTCGGCGAAAAAGGCCCAGGCCTCGTCCACGGTGAGGCCCAGCACGTCGGCGATGTTCTTGCCCTGATAAATGATTTCGAGCGTCTTAGCGTTGTAGCGGGCCCCGTGGCAGGTGGGGCAGGGCGAATACACGCTGGGCAAAAACAGCAATTCGACCATCACGAAGCCCTCGCCCTGGCAGGTTTCGCAGCGGCCCTTGGCCACGTTGAAGGAGAAGCGGCCGGCGTCGTAGCGGCGCTTGCGGGCCTCGGGCGTGGCGGCGAAAAGCTTGCGCACGTGGTCGAACAGCCCGGTGTAGGTAGCCATGTTGGAGCGCGGCGTGCGCCCGATGGGCTGCTGATCGACCCGCACGAGGCGCTTGACGACGTCGAGGCCAGCCGTGATTTTACCTTGCATCACTTCGCCCGGCCCGGCTAGCTCCGGGGTTTCGTCGGTGGCTTCGGGAGCCTCTTCGTCGCTTGTTTTCAGGCCGAGCGCCTCGCTCATCAATTCAACTAGCACCTGGCTGACGAGCGTCGATTTACCGGAGCCCGACACGCCCGTGACGGTCGTGAACACCCCCAGCGGAAACTCGGCGTCGAGGCCGCGCAGGTTGTGGCGGGTAGCGCCGGTCAGCTTCAGCCAGCCCAGCGGGGCGCGGGGGGCACGCGGGGTATTTTTTTGGTTATCAAGCAAAAAACGGCGCGTCTGCGAATTCTTAACCGCAGCCAGCCCGGCGGGCGGGCCGCTGTAGAGCACCTGCCCACCCTGCTCGCCGGCCGCCGGACCGACGTCTACGAGCCAGTCGGCCCGGCGCACTACGTCGAGGTTGTGCTCCACCACGAAGAGCGAGTTGCCGGCCTGCTTAAGCGTAGCCAGTGCTTTGAGTAAAGCTTGCGTATCGGACGGGTGCAGCCCGGCCGAGGGCTCGTCGAGTACGTAGACCACGCCGAACAGATTGGAATAGAGCTGGGTAGCCAGGCGTAGGCGTTGCAGCTCGCCGGGCGAGAGCGTGGGCGTGCTGCGCTCCAGGGCCAGGTAGCCCAGGCCCAGGTCGAGCAGCACGGCCAGGCGGGCGCAGAGATCCTGGGTGATGCGGCGGGTTACTTCGGCCTGGGCCTCGGCGGGGGCCGACGCGCTCGCCGAGCCTTCGGCGAAGGGGCGCAGACGGCTGGCTACCTGCTGCAAGGGCAGCCGGGCCATGTCGGCAATGTCGAGCCCGGCGAAGGTGACGCTGAGCGACTCGGGGCGCAGGCGCTTGCCGTGGCACACGGGGCACTCCTGGCTGAGCATGTACTGGAGCACGCGCTTTTTCATAAGCGCGCTCTGGGTGTTGGCGAAGGTGTGCAGCACGTGCCGCCGGGCGCTGGTAAACGTGCCCATGTAGTTGGGCGGCTCCTTGCGCTTCAGCGCACGCTGGGTTTCGGCCGGCGAGTAGCCGGGGTACACCGGCACCACGGGCTGCTCGTCGGTGAAGAGAATCCAGTCGCGCTCCTGTTGGGGAAGTTCGCGCCAGGGGCGGTCCACGTCGTAGCCCAGGGTTACGAGGATGTCGCGCTGGTTCTGCCCGCCCCAGGCCTGGGGCCAGGCCGCAATGGCCCGCTCGCGGATGGTGAGCGAGGGGTCGGGCACCATCGATTCTTCGGTTACTTCATACACCCGGCCCAGGCCGTGGCAGCGCGGGCAGGCACCTTCGGGAGTATTGGCCGAGAAGCCCTCGGCGTAGATAATGCCCTGGCCCGGCGGGTAGTCGCCGGCCCGGGAGTAGAGCATGCGCAGCAGGTTGGCCAATGTGGTAACCGAGCCCACCGACGAGCGCGTGGTCGGGGCGCCGCGCTGCTGCTGCAAGGCCACGGCCGGCGGCAGACCGTCGATGCTATCGACTTCGGGCACCGTCAATTGGTGAAACAGCCGCCGGGCATAAGGCGATACCGATTCGAGGTAGCGGCGCTGGGCCTCGGCGTAGAGCGTACCAAAAGCCAGGCTGCTCTTACCCGAGCCCGACACGCCGGTAAACACCACCAGGGCATCGCGGGGAATGTCTACGTCAACGTTTTGCAGATTGTGCTCGCGGGCGCCGCGCACTCGCACCATGCCCGTAGTATCTGTAGAAGAAGAGGAAGGAACCGTCATAAAAAACTGCCAAGCTAAAAAGGCCCACCTACCCCACGATACGCAAGACGCCTCCCCCGCAGCTACCTAGCCTAGCCACGAGGCGGATCACGGCACCAAAAACTTTTGCCAAAAATATTTGCCAATTATTTTAGTAAATCTCAAATTTTACGCACACCTTTGCTAAAACAAACAATACTGAGTCACTACCCCCACACAGTCCGCCAAGACCTCCACTAACGCCACCAATCACCACCCGCCTCCCGCATCCCCGAAATCCGTTAAATCCGTTAAATCTGCGGTCCTATGAATGACCTCACCTATGCCTACGCCCAGCCCTCGACCCTGACGCATGCCCCCGAAGGCGCAGCCCTCCAGCTGGCCGCCTACGCCGAAAACGCCCCCGCCAGCGGGGCAGCCTGCTTCTTCCGAGGCCGCCTACGCGATTCCTGGCTGGCCGCCCGGGGGCTAACCACGTTAGCCAAAGTAGTTGCCTCGCGCTTCGTGCCGCAACACGTGGCCCTACGCGACCCCATCGTGACGGCCGGCGCGGGGCGGCTGCGCTTCGAGGCGTTTTCGTCGTGCAACGGCGTCTACGCCCGCCTCGACCTGGGGCCAGCCGCGCTCGACGGCGAGTTTCTGAGCAGCGGCACCACCAACGTCGATTTCAACGAGCCGATGGTGAACGCCCTGAGCCGGGTGGCCCGCACCGAGCCGGTGCGCCTCACCGTGGGCCAGACGGAAGTAACGCTAGAACGCGCCGCCGGCACGGTGACCGAGCGCAAGGTGACGCTGCCCGAGCGCTGGCTCAAGGGCCTCACCGCCGTGCAGGGCTACCTGGCGCTCGGTCACCGTGCCGGCGGCGCGTTCCAGCGTTACTTCCGTCTGGCCCACGGTGAGGCGCACCGGCTCGGTGCGGGCCACCCGGCTCAGGGCGTTCACCATCGGCTCGTTGAAATCGACGTTGGTGGTGCCGCTGCTCAGAAACTCACCGTCGAGCGCGGCTGGCCCCAGATCGAGGCGGGCGTAGACGCCATTGCACGACGAAAATGCCTCGAAGCGCAGCCGCCCCGCGCCGGCCGTCACGATGGGGTCGCGT
>CAJYVK010000237.1 GCA_913778455.1 uncultured Hymenobacter sp.
GAGAAGCGCCACACGTAGCCGCCGTTGACGGGTGCCTGGCCCCGGATGGTACCGTCCCAGGTTTGGCTGCGGTCGGTAGCCCGGAAAACTTCCTGGCCGTTGCGGTCCACTACTACGAAAGTAAAGCCGCTTAGGTAGCGGCCCTTCAACTCCAGCACGTCGTTGAGGCCGTCGCCGTTGGGCGTGAAGGCGTTGGGTACGGCAACGCGCACCTGCCGCGTGAGGCTGGCTACGTTGGAGTAGCTGACGGTGCCGCTGGGCAGCCCGCCCCCGCTGGCCTCGATGCGGTAGCGCAAGATTTGGCGGTCGGTAGGTGGGGCAGCGTCGAGGTAGCTCAGGCCCGTCAGGGCGGGCGAGGTGGCCAGCACTGCGCCCGTGGGGGCCAGCGTGAGCACGCGGTACTGTACGCCCGCCGACCCGTTCGGCCCCTGAAAAGCCGACCAGCTAAGGCGGGCGGTGAGGCCCTCGGGATCGGCAGCGGCGACCGTGAGCAGCACCGGGCAGGTAGCCGGGCTGGCAGCCGAGGTATTACCGCACACATCTTGCAGGCGCACGGTGTAGCAGGGGGGAGTAGCCAGCAGGGCAGCCACGTCGGCGGGGTCGCGCAGGGTATCGGTCGCCGTGGGCACGGCCGCAAAGTCGAGCGTGCCCGGCCCCCCCTGGCGGCTGTAGCGTAATTGCCCATCCGTCGGCAGCGCCGCGCCGCCAGCCGCCGTAGCCGTGAGGGTGAGACGGTTGCGCAGGTCGAAGCTGGCGTTGAGCAGCGGGGGGGAGGGAGCCAGGGCCGACACCGTTTGCACGGCGGCTTCGTTGGAAACCGTGGTGGCACCGCCCGCTACCGCAGCTTGCAGCTGGTAGGTGTAGCGGGTGCCGCAGGTCACGGCCGCGTCGGCGTAGCTGGTAGCGGTGGCAGGCAGGGTGGCCAGGGTCGCGCCGTTGCGCAGCAGGGTATAGCCCGCCACGGGGCCAGCCGCCTGCCAGGTGAGCGTATTCGTATTATTGAGGGAAGTGCCGCTGAGCGTGAGCGTGGGTACGGCAGCTGAAAAAGCCGAGTCGGTGCGGCAAACGTCGCGGCGGCCCAGGCGGTAGAGCCCGGCCGGGGCGGCGGTGAGCGCCAGCGAGGTGCTACCCGCCGCCACTGGCTGTACCCGTTGCCAGCCGCCGGGGCTGCTGGCGTTGGCCCGCTGTAAGTCGTATACGTAGCCGGTAGGTAAGCCGCTGACGGTGAAGGTTAGCGCCCCTGGTAGCGTACCGCTGGCTACGAGGCGACTCACCACGGGCGCTTGCGGGGCCGCCAGTGCTGGCACGACCTGGGTAGCTTGCCCACTGCATAAGCCGTTGGCCAGGTAGCGGCCCACTACCGTAATGCTGGCCCCCGCCGGGGCGGGCAACGTAACGCTGGTGCCGGCGCTGAAAGGGCCAGCCAGCGCCCCGCCGTTGGCCTGCGCAAAATACTGGTCGTAGCCCCCACCCGTAATACTGAGCGCTACGGTATTATTCAGGCAGGGAGTCAGCGTGAAAGAGGGCGCGGTAGCGGCAAATACCTGAAAGTTGCGCACGTACACCGTCCCCACGCCGCCGCCGCTACCGGGTGCCGGGTTGGCTAGCTCCGAGATGGTAACTGGCCCGGCCGCGGTGGGGGTAAACGTATTATTGGCTAGCTTGCCCGGGGTGAAGTCGCAGTTGCTGGGTGTCGCGTTGGTGCCCGGTAGGGCATTGTAATACAGTAGATTGGCTGCTACCGTGCGGCCGCAGCCCAGGTCGAAGCGCACGGCCCTACCCACGCACAGCGCCTGCACCGGCTGGCCGGTAGCCACGTCGATGGCCACGAAGGGCGTGGCGCAGGGGGGGGTATTGATGGTGCATTGGGCCGCCACGCGCCCGGCTGGCCCCAGCGCCAGCCCCCAGCCCAGCAGCGCCGCAAGAAAAAACGGTTTCATACCCACGGCAACGCTTAGATTAAGCCCATTCGTACTCACGTACGAAGCGGGCGGCCCGTTGGAGGTCGGGGGCCAGCACCCGGTCGTGCGGCACGAAGGTAACTACCTCGCGGAAGGCCGCTACCACGGTCTCCAGAGCCGGGCTGGTGCGGGCGGGCCGCCGAAAATCCAGCGCCTGGGCCGCGGCCAGCAGCTCAATGCCCAGAATCTGCTCCACGTTTTCGACCACGCGGCGGGCTTCGCTGGCGGCGGTGGCCCCGGCGCTGAGCGGGCCAAGGTCGGCCACGCCGCTCTCGGTCAGCGACGAGGGCGAGCACAGCTGCTTGTTCTGGCTTACTAGGCTGGCCGCCGAGTGGGGCAGGGTGAGCAGGCCAAAGTTGAGGGCCGGCTTGGCGGCCAGGTAGGGCGGTAGCTGCCGCTGGCCAGCCACGAGGCGCGTGGTGCGGCGTTCCGAAAGGCCGCCCAACCCGGCCACGGCCAGGGCCAGGTGGTCGAGTACCAGCGGGAGCGGCTGGCCGGGCAGGCTGGCTCCATGCAGCAGCAGGTCATCGTCGGGAAAAATCAGTGCTTGGCCCGTCACGGCATTGCACTCCGTTTCGACCACCTGCTGCACGTAGGCCAGGGCGTCGGCGCTGGCCCCGTGCACCTGCGGCACGCAGCGGAAGGCCTGCGGGTCGAGCTCGGGCGACCCGGCCTGCGCCCAGGGCTGGGTCGCTAATTCGGAGCCTTCGAGCAGCTGGCGCAGCCGGGCCGCCACCCGGATGGGGCCGGCGTGCGCCCGTGCCCGGTGCAGGGCCTCGTGCAGCGGCTGGGCCGAGGCCCCAAATACGTCGAGGGAAAGGGCGGCAATCACGTCGGCAGCGCGTAGCAGGTGAGTGGCCCGCTCCACGGCTTCGGTGGTGTAGGCCAGCATAAACTGGCTGCCGCCGAGCAGCGTAAGCCCCTCCTGGGCTTGCAGCGGCAGCGGCTCCCAGCCGAAGAGGCCCAGCACGTCGGCGGCGGCCAGGCGGTAGCCCTGGTAGTTGACTTCGCCCAGGCCCAGCAGCGGCAGGCACAGGTGGGCCAGCGGGGCCTGGTCGCCGTAGGCACCCAGCGAACCCTGCTCGTACACCACCGGCCATACGTCGCGGTTGAAGAAGTCGAGCAGGCGGCGCACGGTACCGAGGGCCACGCCATTGTGACCCTGGCTGAGGCTGTGAGCCTTGAGCAGCAGCATGCGCCGCACGAGCGTAGTGGGTACCTCGGGGCAGGTACCGGCCGCGTGCGACATCAGCAAATTGGCCTGCCACTGGGTCTGCTCGGCGGGGGGTAGGCCGGCATCGGGCAGGCGGGTGAA
>CAJYVK010000238.1 GCA_913778455.1 uncultured Hymenobacter sp.
TGGCTGGCCGTATACTTGCGCAGTCAACGACTGCGTAGGCAGAAAGAGAAAATGGGGTACCGAGTATACCTGCTTAGCTGCACCGCGGCTGGCACCCACGAGTTATTCGAGGCCAATAACCTGCTGCCTTTTTTCTGGCTGACCCTGCTAGACCAGTCGGCTCTGGCGCACGCGGTCCCTGCCTGGGACTACGCCGACCGCCTGTGGATGCTGGACCCGCTGGACCAGGCCAGCTACGCCGACACCTGGCCGGCCCCCACCAACCTCGTCGTCGCAAAACCTGACTTAGTCGAAAACATAGCCCGTGCGCAGCGCCTGCTGCAAGCCAGCTACCCCGAGCTGCTGGTAGCGTACCAGGAGTTTACCCGCTACCTGCTGGCGCACTTACCCGGCGCCGACGACCAGCTGCACCTGGACGTATTCGCCCTGAGCGATTTTTCCAGTCCCGCCGAGCTGCTGCAAAGTCTGCGCGAGCAGCTCGCCGCCATTGAGCAGCAACGCCCCGAGCAGCTGGGCCAGCTTCCGCCCAACCTGGCGCAGCTGGTTGGCTTCCCCGGCAGCGCTCATCCGCCGGGGCCGGCTTACCCGCTGCTGGCTGGGCTAGGCGCGGTACCCCGCCCCGTGGCACAACCTACCGCCCCCCTGGAGGCGGTAGTACGGCGTCGCCTGTGGCTGCCGGTGGCGGGGGTACTGCTGCTGTACGCCAGCTTTCTGGGTTATCAGGAAGTGGGAGTTACTGGGTTGGTGGTGGGCGTGGCGCTGTCGGGAGTCGTGGCTACTGGCTGGGGCACGGTTTGGCTACGCAAGCTGCCGCGCCGCCCGCGGGCGATGTAACACCAAGCTCCAGCTTGGTGCATGCGTCTGGGTGCGTAGCCCGGTAAGCGTGCCCAACCGCCTCCCCAAGCCGGAGCTTGGTGTTACACCTCCCGCCCGCCTCAGTCTCGCATCCCACCGACCTTTTCGCGCCGTATTTTTGTTGATTGAGTCAGCCTGCCACCGGCGGGCGTATCCCCGAAATCAGTTAAATCCGTTGAATCTGCGATGAAGGTGTGTCTTGCCGAAAAGCCCAGCGTGGCCCGCGAAATAGCCCAGGTCATCGGGGCCGACCGGCGCCTGGATGGCTACTATGAAGGCAATGGCTACCAGGTCACCTGGACGTTTGGTCACTTCTGCCAGCTCAAGGAGCCCGACGATTACCGCCCCGAGTGGAAGCGCTGGAGCCTGCACGACCTGCCCATGATTCCCGAGCAGTTCGGCATCAAGCTCATGCGTCGCGACGAGGGCGTGGTCAAGCAGTTCAATACCATCAAAAGACTGCTCGACGCGGCCACCGAGGTCATCAACTGCGGCGACGCCGGACAGGAGGGCGAGGTAATCCAACGCTGGGTTATTCACGAGGCCAAGTGCCGCAAGCCGGTGAAGCGCCTCTGGATTTCATCGCTCACCGAAGAAGCCATCCGCCAGGGTTTTCAGAATCTGCGCGACGGCAAGGAATTCGATAGCCTGTACCAGGCCGGGCGCAGCCGCGCCGTAGGCGACTGGCTGCTGGGCCTGAACGCCACCCGCCTCTTCACCCTCAAGTACACCACCTACCAGGACAAGCAGCTGCTGAGCATCGGGCGGGTGCAAACGCCCACGCTGGCCCTGCTCGTGGACCGTCACCACGAAATCCAGAACTTCAAGCCCGAGCCCTACTGGGTGCTGAAGACCCAGTACCGCGATACTACTTTCACCCGCATCAACACCGAGGCCGAGCAGAAGCAGGCCCAGGACGCACCCGACGAGCAGAGCCGCCTGCGGGCGTTGGGCTACTTCGTGAAGGAAGACGAGGCCAAGAAGGCCCTGGCGGCGGTGCAGCCCGTACCGCTCACGGTGACGACCGTGGAAATCAAAAAGGGCCGCGAGTCGCCGCCCCGCCTGTTCGACCTCACGGCGTTGCAAGTGCAGTGCAACAACCAGTTGGGCCTCTCGGCCGAGGATACGCTCAAAATCGTGCAGGCGCTCTACGAGAAGAAAGCCGTGAGCTACCCGCGCGTGGACACTACGTTTCTGCCCGACGACGTGTACCCCAAAATCCCCGGCATCCTGCGCGGCATCGGCTACGGCAACCTTACCGCCCCGCTGCTGGCCAACAAGATTCCGAAAACGCCTAAGGTATTCAACAACAATAAGGTAACCGACCACCACGCCATTATCCCGACGGGAAGCGGCGGGCCGGGCGGCGGCATGGAAAGCAGCGTGTACGACATCATCGTGCGCCGCTTCATCGCCGCTTTTTATCCCGATTGCGAGGTGAGCAACACCACCGTGCTGGCCGAGGCGGCCGAGTACTTGTTCCGGGTGCGCGGCCGGCAGATTCTCAGCCCCGGCTGGCGCGTGGTGTACGGCGACCCCAGCCAGCAGGCCGCGCCTAAGCCCGCCGCCCCGGCCGGCGCGGGCAGCGAGAATGCCACCGGTGCCGAAGACAACGACGACGTGGTGAGCACCGTGCTGCCCAGCTTCGTCAAGGGCGAAAGCGGCCCGCACCAGCCGCGCCTCGAAAGCAAGATGACCCAGCCGCCCAAGGATTATACCGAGGCCAGCCTGCTGCGCGGCATGGAAACCGCCGGCCGCAACATCGACGACGACGAGCTGCGCCAGGCCATGAAGGAAAACGGCATCGGCCGCCCCAGTACCCGCGCTGCGATTATCGAAACGCTGTTCAAGCGCAACTACATTCGGCGCGATAAAAAGCGGTTGCTGCCCACGCCCACCGGCATTGAGCTCATCGGCCTCATCCGCAACCCCACGCTCAAATCGGCAGAGCTGACCGGCCAGTGGGAGAAGAAGCTACGCCAGATCGAGCGCAATGAGTTGCCCTCCGACCAGTTTCTGGACGAGTTGAAAGGCTTGGTGCGCGAGATGGTGCAGGAGGTGAAAACCGACCGCAGCGGCCGGGCCGTCACCTCGACCTCGGCCGTGAGCGTCGCGCCCGCGGCAACCGGCAGCCCCGCGTCAAAAGCCAGCGGCCAGCCAGCGGGTACCAAGTCCGCCGGCACCGCTAAGGCCAGCGGCGCACCTGCGGCCGCTGGCCTCGGCACCTGCCCGGCCTGCAAAACCGGCCACATCCTGCGGGGTAAAACGGCCTTCGGCTGCGCCCGCTTCCGCGAGGGCTGCCAGTTCCGGCTGCCGGCCGAGCTGTTAGGGAAAAAGCTGACCGACTCACAAGTCAAAAGCCTGTTTACCAAGGGCCGCACCCAACTCATCAAGGGCTTCGTAACCGGCGCGGGCGAGAAGCTCGACGGTGCCTTGGTGCTCGACGCCAACCTCAACCCCGAGCTGGTACCCGCCGCCGAAAGCAAGCCCACCACTGCCACCGACCCCGGCCAGATTCCGTGCCCCGTGTGCAAGCTCGGCACCATGCTCAAGGGCAGCAGTGCCTTCGGCTGCTCGCGCTTCCGCGAAGACTGCCAGTTCCGGGTGCCCTTCGAGTGGGGCGGTAAAAAGCTGACCGACACGCAGCTCCGCCAGCTACTGCGCCGCGGCGAAACGGGCGTCATCAAAGGCTTCCTCTCGGCCAAGACCGGCAAGAAATACGACGCCGCCCTCAAAGTCGAAGACGGCCGCGTAGTCCCGGTATTCAACCAGTAGCGTAAGCTTCAGCTTGCGGCGAGCGGAGCGAGCAACCACGTAAGGAGACGTACCCTTATGCCATTGCTCGCTCCGCTCGCCGCAAGCTAAAGCTTACGCTACATCAGCTATTTCTTTCTCGGTACGAAGGGCTTGCCGTTGAGCTTGGTGCGGGTGCTGGCCCCGGCCGGCTTGCCATCGCGGTACGTTACCTGGCGCTCAATGCTGTGGCCATCAGCCTTGTAATACGTCCACTGCCCGCTCTGCTTGCCGTTTTTGTAGAGGCCCGTCACGGCGGGGCTGCCGTCCTCGTGGTATTCACTAAACTCGCCGGTTAGCAGCCCCTTGAGGTAGTTGGCTTCCTTCCGCGTTTGGCCGCTGCTGTAATATTCTTCCCCCAGCCCGGTTTGCAGGCCGTTGAGGTCGAACTGCTGCCGGATTTGTACCTTACCGTTATCGAAATACGACAGGCGCTCACCGGTGAGCTTGCCGTTGGCGGCGTAAGTTTCAACCTGACGGGGTGTTTTACCATCGGGGTAGTACTCGCGCCAGGTGCCAGCGGGGCGGTTGTTTTTGTACTGTTCCTCGGCCTGGCGGGGCTGGCCGGGGGCGTCGTAGTAGCGCGTGACCTTGCGGTCGCGGCCCTGCGTGGCGTAGTCGGTTTCTTCCTTGAGCTGGCCGTTTTCGTAATACACCACGGCGTGGCCGGTGGGCACGCCCAGGCGGTAGGTGGTCTTGCCCTTCACCTTACCGCTCTCGTAGTAGGAAGTGGCGGGGCCGTCGAGCGCGGCGGTACCGGTGCGCGGGGCCACGCGCTTGGTGAGGTCGTCGCCGAGCTTGTTGGTCACCTGGCGCTCGCGCACGGCGGCGGGGGCGTAGGTGCCCTCGGTCTGGAGCTGGCCGGTGGGGTAGTACGAGCGGTAGCTACCCTTGCCGGTTTTATCGTCCATGACAGTTTCGCTTTCGAGCTGGCCGGTCTCGTAGTACGTCTTGTAGGAGCTGGCCAGCAGGCCGTTGCGCAGCGTACCCTCGCTCTGCACTTTGCCGCTGGGGTAGAAGAATTTGACCGCCCCGTTGGGCTGGCCGTTGGCGTAAGTCACCTCGGCGGCCGCCTGGCCGCTGGCGTAGAGCTCGCGCACGGCCCCGTTGGGCTGGCCCTTCACGAGGGTAGTTTGCAGCTTGATTTCGCCGGTCTGGTAATAGGTCGTGAGCGGGCCGTTGGGCTCGTCGTCGAGGAAGGTGCCGACCTGCGCCACCTTGCCATCGGGGTAGTAGGTCTTGAACGGTCCCTGCCGCACGCCGGCCACGTACGTCGCCTCCAGCCGCCGCCCCCGGTTGGCGTGAAACTCTACGTACACCGAGTCGCGCTTGCCATCGGTGTACCGCGTCTGGGCTTCGAGGCGGCCGTTGGGGTAAAAGCGCTTATACGGTCCGTTCATCACGGTATCCTGGCTTACGAGCGCCCGGAATATCTCGTGCGGGTGAATCTTGGTTGAATCAAAATAAATGGTAATCCGCTGGGAGCGTTGGGCTTGACTAGCTAAGGGTAGCAGTAAGAAAGGCAACAGGTATCGCATGGGATGGTAACGCGGCACGCGGCTTTTTTAGCGCAAAGTTGACCACGGATTCTGCCGGATTTTGCGGATTAGTCGGATTTTGTGGACGGTTTATTACTTATTATGTATTTAAACACGAAGAAAATAATCATTGTCACGCTGAGCTTGCGAAGCATCTTATCACGTTAGAGGGACCTGTGCGAGCGTGATAAGATGCTTCGCAAGCTCAGCATGACAAACGTTTTTAAGTGTTTTTCAGGAAGCATAACTCCTTGAAAAGGACTGCCATTACAAACAAAGGCTGCCAATCGGCAGCCTTTGAACAGTCAATCGTCCACAAAATCCGACTAATCCGAAAAATCCGGCGGAATCCGTGGTCAGAGCTTCTCCACTACGATGGAGCTAGCGCCGCCCCCACCATTGCAGATGCCGGTAACGCCGATTTTACCGCCTTCCTGGTCGAGTACGCTCAGCAGCGTCGTCACGATGCGGGCCCCCGAGGCCCCCAGTGGGTGACCCAGGCTCACGGCCCCGCCGTACACGTTGACCTTGGTACCTTCGAGGTTGAGCAATTTATTATTAGCCAGCGAAACGACCGAGAAGGCCTCGTTGATTTCGTAGAAATCCACGTCCTTAGCGTCTAAGCCCGCGTTTTTCAAGGCTTTGGGAATGGCCAGCGCGGGCGAGGTCGTAAACCACTCGGGTGCCTGCTCGGCATCGGCAAAGCCGCGAATGCGGGCCAGCGGTTTGATGCCCAGCTCGTCGGCCTTCTCGCGGCTCATGAGCAGCACGGCCGCCGCACCGTCGTTGAGGGTCGAGGCGTTGGCCGCCGTCACGGTGCCCTCTTTGGTGAAGGCCGGCTTGAGACCCGCCATTTTCTCAAACTGCACCTTGGTGTACTCCTCGTCGTCGCTCACCACGGTTTCCTTGCCGCGCACCGTAATGGTCACGGGCACAATCTCTTCCTTCTTCTTGCCAGCCTGGGCGGCGGCGGCGCTGCGCTCGTAGCTCTGGCGGGCGAAGGCATCCTGCTCCTCGCGGGTGATGCCGTAGTGGGCCGCCGTGGCATCGGCGGCGTTGCCCATGGCGTAGTCGTGGTAGGGATCCCAGAGGCCGTCGCGCACTAAGCCGTCGATCATCTGCCCGTGGCCGTACTTCGCGCCGAAGCGAGCCTTGTCGAGGTAGTAGGGCACGTTGCTCATGCTTTCCATGCCGCCGGCCAGGATGACGTCGGCCTGCCCCAGCATAATAGCCTGGGCTCCAAACATAATGGCCTTCGAGCCCGAGGCACATACCTTGTTGACGGTGGTGCACTCCACGGTGTCGGGCAGGCCCGCCTTCTTCGCGGCCTGCCGGGCCGGGGCCTGGCCCAAATTAGCCGAAATCACGTTGCCCATGATGACCTGCTCCACTAGCTCGGGGGCTACGCCGGCCTTGTTCAGCGCACCTTTCAACGCAATGGCACCCAGCTCGGTGGCCGAAAGGGAGGCCAGTGCGCCGCCGAATGAGCCGATGGGCGTACGCACGGCCGCTACGATAACTACTTCTTTTACTTGCATGTATGGGTGGGGTGGGAGTGGGGAATATTCGAAAAGAACCTAGCTGATCAGCCGCCAGCCCGCCTGCCGAAACGGGCCAGACTAACAAACCTTCGTTCGTAGCTCAAAAGTACGACGTAGCGGCGGGCGGCCTCACCACGTGGGCTGGCCCGGTGCGGGCGCGGCCCCCTGGCGCGGGCTGGGGCGTTGCTGCAAGTACTGCTGCTCGCTCTCGCGCAGGGCTTCCAGCAACTGCTGGGCCTGGGCGGGCGTCAGGTTCATGGCCTTGAGGCGCTCGCGCTGGGTTTGCAGCTGTAGGTCGGTTTCGGTGGCAGCCTCGGTGCCGGGGCGGCGGCTGGGGTTGGGGCCGAGGGCGGGCTCTTCCGCCTCGGCGCTGGTATCGAGGCCCCGCCGCCGTCCGGGCGCGGCCCCGCTGGGTAAAGGCTGGCGCTCACCCGTCCCGGGTTGGAAACCACCAGTGCCGCCGCTACCGGGCGTAGCGGAGGGGCGCTGGCGGTCGGGCTGACCGTTCGCGCTGGGCTGGGGCGCGCCCGATGTGCCGCCGCCGGTGGCCGGGGTGGGTACAGGAGCCTCGCCCGGGCGGTCGGTACCCGCCTGCTCGGCGGGAGTTGGCGCTGAGCCACCCTTTTCTTTCTCTTTCTCCTTGGCGGGCGCGGGCTGCTCGGGCGTGCTAGCCGACGCGTCGGCGGGCGGGGGGAGGGCGGGGTTGTCGGGCTGCTGATTACTCAGATACTGACTCAGCAGCTCGTAGTTGTAGCGGGCGGTGGCGTTGCCCGGATTCAGCTTGAGAGCTTGGCGCAATAGGCCGAGCGCCTGCGCCACCTGGCCCTGGCGACTGAGCAGGCCCGCCAGTTGCTGCCGCGCCGCACTCCCCACCGGCGCGGGTACGGCTGGCCCCAGCAGCTGGGCGTAGGTAAGGCGGGCCGCATTCACCTGCCCCGCCCGCGCCTGGGCCTGGGCCAGGTTGAGCAGCAAGGCCGGGCTGGCCCCCCGCCGGTCGGCCAGGGCCACCGCCTGCTGGTAGTAATAGACGGCCTCCGCGGCCTGGCCGCTGGTTAGCGCGGCCTGGCCGCGCGCCTGCGCCGTGTTGTACTCGCGCACGTGCGTAAGCCAGCGCCAGCCCGGCCAGCCCATGCTCAGCAGTAAAAAACTCAGGACCCAGGCTTTCATAGTTCCAGGCGCAGCACGCGCACGGTTAGCAGGCTATCCAGCAGCAATAATACCAAAGCGGCCCCCAGCGGGTAGCGGTAGCGATTATCGGCCACCGCCACCGTGCGGGCCGTCGCCGCGCTGGCGGCGGGCGGCAGGTTACGCAAGCGAGCGAGCAGCGTCGGCAAGCCGTTTTCGCGGTCGTTGAGGGGGATGTACTGCCCGCCGGTCTGGGCGGCTACCTGCAACAGCGGGGCCTCGCGCAGGCGGCTCACCACGGGGCGACCGCGGTCGTCGCGCAGGGTAGCTCGGCCCCCCGGGGCGGGTACCGGCCCGCCGGCGGCGGTGCCCACGCCGACGGTGTACACCCGGGCGCCGGTGCGGCCCAGGGCGCGGAGCGTGGGCTCCAGGTTTTCGCCGAAGTCCTCCCCATCGCTCACGAGCACGGCCGCCACGGTGCGGGGCGCTGCCGCGCCGGGCGCGGTAGTCGGCGGCCCCAGCCGGGCCAGCAGCAGTTCGAGCGGGGACCGCAGGGTAGTGGGGCCAGCCGAAGTAAGCCGGGTGCTGAGAGTAGTCAGAAACAATTGCAGCGAAGCCTGGTCGTACGTGAGCGGGCACTGCACGTAGGCCTGCGTGCCAAATACAATAAGCCCCAGCCGGTCAGCTGGAAAGGCGGCGGCGATTTCTTGCAGCGCCGCCTGGGCGCGCAGCAGGCGGGTGGGGGCCACGTCGGCGGCATCCATCGAGCGCGATACGTCCACGAGCAGCCACACGTCTTGCCCGCTGCTGCGCACGGCCTGCTGGCGCACACCCAGCGCCGGCCCCAGCCAGGCCAGCAGCAGCAGCACGCCCGCCACCAGCCGCAGGGGTAGCTTCCAGGCCAGCCGGCCCGCGCCCGCGCCCAGCCGCCGTCCCAGTCGGTGCGTGCGCCGGGTGTAGAGTGCCAGCAGGCCGCTTAGCAGCAGCAGCCCCACGGCAGCCAGCGTAAAATCGGGGTAGGCCCAGGTAAACATGAGTGCAAAGGACGGGCGAGCGGCGGCAAAGTCGGGAAAAATGCCGGGCCGCCGTTTCGCACTGGATTATTTGACAAGTATTTGCGCTTGCTTGCGAAAGAAAGTTCTGAAAAAAAGCGGAAAGTTTTGGCGCGGCCGTGTATCTTTGCATTCGCTAAGGCCACTAGGGCACTAGCAAGCCACCAGCACGGAGAAGTGGGTGAGTGGCTGAAACCAGTAGTTTGCTAAACTGCCGTAGCTCTAAAGGTTACCGGGGGTTCGAATCCCCCCTTCTCCGCTCAAAGCCTCTCTACTCCGCGTAGAGGGGCTTTTTTGTTGTAATGGCCGTGTTTGCGGGCCACAGCGCAGAGCTCGACGGCGCAGGCTTTCGAGCAGGCCTAGGCCACGAAGCGCAGGCCGCGGCCATCAGTGGGCTCTACCACGCCGTAGCCCGCCTCGGAGTGAGGTAGGTTGGTCTTCGGGGGAGGTGGCAGACATGAGACTAGCAGTGATTTAACAATGCGAAACTCATGAGGCATTCAGCAGGGAGATAATACTTTCGGGGCATGAAAAAGCTGATATTCTTGGGGGCGTGCTTGGTGGCGTTGGCCTCACAGCCGGTAAAAGCACAGACGGGTAGCACAGACGTGGTCGTAGTGAAGGTGCACGAGTCTATTGGGGGTGAAATACAGCTTACCGTTTGCCGAGGGGTAGGCAAGAGTGAAACCACTACCCTGAAAGCGCGTGATGCGGCGGCCGGTAAAGGGGCAGAAGCAGTACAGCAGCTCATCGCGAAACTGACCCAAGAAGGGTATGTCTTGAAGACGAGCTACGGAGGCGGCTGGAATTATGAAATCCTCAATACCCTCGTGTTTATGAAGAGCCAATAAGTCGCAGTCCTCCAACAGCTGCGGGCTGGGGTTGGGCAGTACTGTCGGGTATATTCGTGACCATGAAGAGTTGGCTGTGTTCTCGTTCGTTAATCCTCGGCTAGCAAATAAGAATGTTCGTAATCTTACTTCTTGACCCGCTAGAAGCATTGGGCCTGGCCAATCTATTCGAACGTATTATCCAAGTGCTTTTCCTGGGCCTGGGACTTGCGCTCCTGATTTATTGCTGGCGGTTGTGGCGTCAGACAACGAGGCAAATTCAGCGGACGGCAGAAGAACAGCAGGCGCACGAGGAACATCGAAATGGATACCTGCGGCTCTTATTGCTGCTGATTGTGGCGGTGGCAGGGATAATCGCCTTATACTAGGAGGAGTTATGCCAACAGGGGGGTGGGCTATCTCGCAGCTAACAGGGCGGGGCGTCGAAGGGATTCATCGGCTGTTTTTAGACATGAGGATTCTACTACTAATGGGCAATTGGGGAGAGGGCTTAGCTATACTGTTTGGCTTGGTTTTTTTGCTTGTTGCTGTGCCTGTTACCGCAATCATTGGGCATCTATGGGACCGGCATATTGAGAAGTAGTTCGACCGTGAGCCTAAAGGCTGTTGGCGGGTTTGCGCTGGGAGTCGTGTTGCGTATGAGCCGGGTTCCAGCACTGACCTAAGTATGTACATCCGCAAGATCCGTAAGTAGGTAGGAGGCTTCGCTCACCAATGAGCTTTTCTATACTCTAGGTCGGGACCCCGGGTGTCAAGTGTCGTTGAGGACTGAGTCGCTACCTCATAAGGCTTTTGCTATCTTCGGCCCATGAGCGACGCACTGCCCTCCGGCCTGTATGATACCCCATCCCTGGGCCATTCTACGAGCTTGGTGGTGCTGGTGCTGTTTGCGTTGGCCGTGCTGGCTGTGCTGGTGCTGCTGACGGGCTGGACGGCCTGGCGCGTCGCCAGCCCACCACGGGGCGGCTGGTGGAGCACGGCGTATTGCTGCAACTCTGGCTCTAGGTTTGGGTACTCGCGGGGCCACCCTATCATCTGCGATGGGGCTACTGGCCATCCGTGCTCTTTTTAACCTACCTGCTGCTGCTGGCGGGAAGAATAGTGACAACGCAACGTGCCCGCCAGCCCCGCGAGTAAGAGAGAGTATAAGTAGACCTGCTGAGTACCTTTAGCGCGTGGAGAATTTCATGCAGTTTAGCGAAGAGCAGGAAATGACGCTTCTTGCTATGCTCGTCCTGCTGCTGCTGTTCGTGGTCGCCATACTGTGGCTACTGGGCAGGTGGTTCTGGAAGCTGCTGCCCCCCTCGCCGCCACTCCCTCCACACTACGTAGAAGATGTTTCTCCTGCGGGAAAATGGGTAGTGTTGGGTGTAGTGTTGCTAATGCTGGCAGGCTTATGTTGGTAATAACCAGCGGCTAATTGCCCCGCTCGCCGGAAGCTTTCGATTGGCTGCGTACAAAGCCCCTCCCGCTACCCCCGGTACGTAGGGCGGCAACCGAGGCGCTGGGTATCAAGTACCGCTGGGAGCCGTAGCCCAGGGTTTCTTGAACATGAGTACCAGGGCCGCCAGCGCCAATAGCTGCTGCACTAGTGCCAGCCAGGAGTAGCCTTCCATATCGTAGAAGCTAACGTCCGCTACTACCCGGTAGCGCCAAGTAGTAGTGAAGTAAGCACCCGCTATGAAAAAGAAGGCGACTAGTAGCTTTGCTCCTAGTACTCCTTGACGGACACCATAATACAAGCCAGTTCGCAGCAGTAGAAACAATAAGGCCCAAGCGACAACCCACCAATTGACAGATACCCAAGAATTGGGTAGAAAAGTGTCAGTAGAGGAGAGTACAATGTTCAACCGAACTAGATATTCACCCACCGTCAGCAGCAGAGTCGCAAACAGCAGGTTGGAGGCAAGTACGTCATTCTTGCGTAGGGGATTGGCAGAGTGGAGTAGGGGCACGGCCGAAAATACTATTCACCCCCAAGCCCCACGCAAACCACACACCCGTCAGCCCCGCGAGTAGTAGAGAAGCTACATTTCTAAGCTGCCGGAGCCTGCAGCTACCGCCGTTCTACCGGTTGGTCCTTTTTAAAAATATGTTTGCTAGCAAGCACTGCTCCTAAGCCAAATTTTCGGTCCCATTAGGCTGTTACAGCTTTCGCTCAAGCTCCCCCGTAAATCGTACACCCGCAGGCCCCGCGAGAAGGGAGCTACCTCGTGGCTGTTGCCACTTACTAGAAATAAGCAGCGTGATGCGTACGGGTACCGCCCGTCCCCTATGTTTGCCTGGCGTAAAGGTAGGGAGCTTGCGAGTCGCGGCCACCACGGCCGCATCCACATCAGCCCGCACTCCATTTGCAATTTGTGGCTGGCTGACCTCGCCCTCTTTGGTAACGACAAACTGCACGAATACCCGGCCATCCGGGGCGTCCTCCGGCAAGACTACTGCGTGGGTAATAGCGGCAATGGTGGCAGCAGCTACGGGGTGCCCGTTTAGGAGCGGCATTTGCTCCACGTAGGTGTAGGCCGTAGTGGTGTCTGGTTGAACAACTTGTGTTTCAGTTTATACTCGTAGGCCGTTCCGCACATGCGCTGGGTAGGAGGAGCGTCGATCACCTGCGTGCGTACCGCTACTGGCTTGCGGACGAGTTTTCTCCTGGGAGACATTTGGGCCAGGGCCGTAGTTGCGGCCAGTGCGGTCAGTAGCCAGCAGGAAATAAGAAATCTCCTCATCGTAGTAGAGCGTACGCGTTCCACGTCGGTCAGCAGCTACATAGGTGCCGCCCGGGGATGAAATGCATACCGGGCCACCACCTGCCAGCGCTGTGAGTAGGAGAGACGCGATCCTCGTAACGCAGTCGGTAGGCTTGCGATACACCTGCCTCACGCATGCTTCTTCGCCATGATACCCGTCGCTTTTCCCGTCTTCCCCGATGACCGTCACCAGTCGCCCCGCTGCCGCAAGGAAGCCAGTCGCTTCGCTCTGGCGCTCGTTACCCTCACGGCTTTGGCAGGCTTAGCCGTGAAGTATTTCTCCTAGCGGTTACAAGTCCTCGGCGACTTCCCTTACGCCTCGGGTAGGCGGCGCTGAAAATGCAGTTGCAGCAGGTTGTCAATCTTCTCCCGCGTCAGCGGCTTGATGACCAACCCCGCCACGGGTAGCTCGTTTAAGCGCGCCATGTCACGCGAGGTCATGCCACCGGTGAGCAGGACAATATGGGTAGCTACTCGCTGGGGGGCGGGCAGGCGCTGAAAGGCGGCCACAAACTCAAAGCCGTCGAGGTCAGGCAGGTTGACGTCCAGCAGCAACAGCGTGGGCTTGAGGGGTGGGTCGCGGGCCAGCAACTCAATTGCTTCAACACCCCCCGTGACGGCGCGTATTTCGATCGCTACTTCCAGGCTGTGAAGGAGCCGCTCGTGCGCGTAATTATCTGCCGGCTCATCGTCTACGAGTAGAATAAAGGGTAGCTTTTCCATAAATAAATAGGGTGCCGGCAATAGGGAAGCAAGTTACGATAGGGCCGGCACATACTGCGCAGCTTCGGCCCGGAAAGTCCGGCTGCCGGGGCACGGGCCGAGGGGCCGGGTGTTAAGTGCTGCTGCGAGCCGTAGCTTGTCCCCATGAAAGCATTCTTGCTTGGTCTGTGCTGGCTGCCCCTGGCCGCGAGCGCCCAATCTGCCTTCTCGGAGCTGCACCCCCCGCACCTGGCGGGCTACTACGACGGCACCCTCAACGGCAAGCTCGCCATCCACGCCTACTTCTTTCCCACCGACAAGGACCTGGCCGGGCTACTAAATGGCTTCTATCGCTACGGCCAGCGCAAGCAAGACCTGCATTTGGTAGGAGGCCTCAAAGGGCGCGATAGCTTGCTACTGGAAGAATACACGGTGCCCACGATGGACGTTGCCGCGCGCACTGGTCACTTGCGCTTGCAGTTTCAAGCCGATGGGGGCCTGCGTGGCACATGGCGTGCCGAGAAAGGGGGGCCACGTCTGCCGCTCGAATTGCATCCCGTAGCTGGCCCGGGTCCGGCCACCTGCCCCCCGGCTCGCCTCGTGCGGCACGCCAAGGGCTGGCCTACCTTGTCCACTACCGACAAGCAGGCCGCCGCGGCTTTTACCGGTTCGCTGGAAGCAGAACTCGCCCTAAACGAATCCGACCCCGGTACGCAGGAATGCACGGTCGAATACGTCGGCCACAACCTGGTTAGCGTCTGGCTGACTAGTGAGATGCGTGGAGCCAGCATCTTCCGCTCGCATCGCTGGAGCACGTTCGACGCCTGCACCGGGCTAACGCTGTCCGCGGAGGAAGAGATAGACCCGCACCGTCTGAGCGCCTTCCTGGAAGAGGCCAACAGCCGATTACGGCAGCAAATAGAAGACTACATTGCGGAGCGCGGCCCCCAGGGTAGTGACCCGCTGCTGGCGGAGGAAGATGTGCAAGGGCTGCGCGCGCAGGAGTTTACGCTGGACTCTGAGCAGTTCAGACTCGAAGCCGGACAAGTAGTCTTCCCTCACCAGGTGAGGTATGATATGCTGTCGAATTTCATCAGTAAAGACTACGCCGGTAGGTTTGGGGCGGCGTTTTCATTTGCTGACGTGCAGTCCTTTTTGCGACCTGCCAGCCCCCTGCACCGCTTGGTGCTGCCTGAGGCCATGCGTCCTACGCTACCCAATCCCAAGCCCCCGCGCAAACCCACCACCCGCAAGCCTCGTCAGTAGGAGAGCCTCCCCACTATCCCCGGCACTCGCCGAGGCGGAGGGTGCCCGGCTGCTGGGGCAGTAGCTGGCGCAGCTTTTGCTACTTGCCGAGCTGCGATGAAACAATGCTACCTGCTACCCTTGCTGCTACTCTTCCCGTTGCTGGCCCACGCCGATGGCCTCAAGGCGATTGGGGAAGCCTGGGCCTTACTTGCCATGCTGGCCCTGGGGGTCGCCGTTTTGCTACTGGGGCTATTTATTGCCAGCCTATACCGGCCCCGGTGGCGGTGGCTGCTCGTGCTGCAAGTGCCCGTCATGGTCGTGTGCATCCTGATGCACGGCCTGGCGGGCGAGACCTCGCAGTCGCCCCCCGAGTTTACGATACTGATGCAACTCAGCATCCTGCTCACCGACCTGATGCTGGTGCGCCAGTTTCGGTCGGCGTTCGTGAGGGCGCTCGGCATGGTAGCGGTTGTTGGGAGCGGGGCTGGCTTCCTTTACTTAGTGGTGGGTCTGTGCCGCTAAGGAGCATTGGCCCATAAAGTGCCCCGCTTGCCCACCAAGAAGCAGCCTTTACCCACCCCCTGGTCGTACTCGCCCCAGATAGTTCGACGGCGGTTTAGGGCTTGCTTACGCCCACTGGTCGAGGCAGTGAGATAGTTTCGAGGCGCGGCCAGTCGAGGTAGTCGGCCATCTCGCCAGTCGACCCGGCGAGGTCATCGTAGGAGTTCGTAGTCCAGGTTACTTTTGAAGTATGCTGCTGACCTTACTGCTATCGCCACAACACACAACTCGTGGACTTAACGAGTTTCTAGCGCGTTTTTTTATTGGGCCGTTTGTGCTCTGGTTTTGCTACCGGTGGGCGCGACGGGGTTTGCAATTGGTGAAAAGCGAGTGGCCAGAAGAAAAGAAAACCGGCTGGGCATTTCTAGTGCTGGCCTTCGTGGTGGTGACTGCATTTTACTATGCGACTCGGGGATAATAACTCTGAATAACAAGTGTTTATATGCGAATCCAGTGCCTGTTAAGCCAGCCAGTAGCTAAAATAAGCGTTTCGTAGGGGCGCCTGGTCGTTCATCAACAAACGTAGCAAGTTGATTTCTATCCCCGATGTCTCGAAGCGCAACTGGCGGCAGGTTGTTAACCGGTTTCCTACACTTACCGGAAGCGTGGGAAGTATCCAGTGGCTAATTGAGGCCCTATGTGTTAAGTGACGTTGGGAGCCATAGCTTCGCCACTTCCTCAAGCCTTGTTTCTATGGTTGGCTCTCCATCTATTCGCGAGCCCCGGGGGTAGGAGGAGAACCCATGCAGTTTCCTGCGGCGGCTACTAGCTTCATTCCGATGAATTATTGCTTATGCTTCCTCTTGCTGGCTAGTCTGGGTAGCTGCTCCCAGGCCGATCCCCAGCAGCAACTGCACACGCAGGCTGACCCCTTCCTGGGCCACTGGCAATGCGACTCCATCGCTACCTTCATCCCGAATGGGGCAGGGAGTACGCAGGGGCGATACCGGGTAGAATACGTTGACGTCACGCTGGACGTGACGCCCCGGCAATACCAGTTTGTGACAGGTATTGCTTTTAGCGATACTGCTGCCTATGCGTACACTCGCCACGGGCAGGAACTGACCGCAACCTTCGTTTCCTTAAATCGCAAACCACTTCCCGGCTACACTGGAAGAACGGTGCCAACTCAGATTATTACCTTGACGCCTACTGTATTGCGTACCGAGGAGCGGCTGTCTATGACTCCTAGCCAACCACTACGCGTGCGTCATTTCTACCATCGTTAAACTCCACTTACAAGGGGGCGCGTCCCCACTCAGGAAGGGGTGGCCAGCACCCGCCTGCTGGGGCACGAGCCCGGGCGCCGGGCGTCAAGCGTCGATGGGCAAGACGCTTCTATCTTCGCTGCCATGAACTACCTGGCTGCTGTCGTGCTCCTTCTGCTCGGCTTGAGTGGTTGCCAATCGCCGGCTCCCACCGTCGCTACCCCGGCCACGCTGCTGGGCCACTGGGAGTGTGACACGGCCACCAGTGTCGCGCTCAGCCCCGCCGGCCTACCTGTCGGGGCGGCCGATAGCAGTCAAATCGGCTCGCAGCCCCTCGACGTGACGCCCACGCGCCTGCTCATGGCTGATGTAACGCCCGGCGACACCACCGAATGGACGTACACGCGCTGGCGGGATACCCTCTGCGTGCAGTACGTTCGCCTGCAGGGCCGCCCCTACTCCCTGCCGGATGTTTGGCGCGTAGTCACGCTGACACCGGCTACCCTTGTGCTGGAGCGTACCATACTGGATGAGGGAGAGCCGCGCCCCTATCGCTACCGCTGGTACTACCACCGCAAACCTCGCGAGTAGAAAAGCCCCGCTCACCACGGAGCTTTTTTAGGTCATTTTTTTTCGTTGGTAGCCAATAATTAAAATCGCCCTGCCAGCTTAAGGCGTTTCGCAGGGGCCGTGGCTGGCCCTGATTTTGTTGGCTATCAGCTTTCTCGCTTTCTGCGCTGGCCTACCAACTCTCTATGTACTCCACTAGCCTCTCCCTCTATTTCGAAAACGCGGCTGGGCGTCTGCTTGAGCACCCCGACCAATACGTTATTTTCCAGTACCATCCCGGCAAGCGCAAGTTTACCGACCTGCAAGCCCTGCTGACCCACACCGGCATTTTACTGCGCCGCAATAACTGGCATAAGCTGCTGGGTGACCAGCGCCTGATGGTGCCCTTTACCGAAGAGGAAAGCAAGTGGATAGTCGAGTACTGGCTCACGGGCCCCCAGCAGCGGGCCGGGGGCCTTTACGGAGCCATCCTGGTTGCCCACGACGTATTTGCCCGGCTCTCCATGAGCCAGATCATGCACGAAGCCCAGGCGGCCTCGCTCACCTACCGCCTCTTTGAGAATGAAAAGGAGGCCGCTACTTGGCTGCGCCAGTTGCCCTAATCTGTCGTGGAAAAAGCTCACCACCAAGAGCAAACGGGCAGTTAGAGGCAAGTGGGTCGCCCTTGCGCAGTGGGTCGGTAGCGTAGAGCAGGGGCCCGGCCCAAGATAACGGAAGCCCTGCCGTTGTTTACACTATTGGCGCGGAATCCCGCGCTGGCCAGAACATCAGCACCAGGGCAGCCAGCGTCAGCAGGTGAGTAAGCAACAGTACCAGAGGTTCTATTGCGAAGTGTCCGTAGCGCCCGCCAGCGATGAGGTGCTTGTCCCAGTAGGTGGCCATACGGCACGCGACGACGAAGCCCAGCGCCAGCCACAGTTTGGCCGCCCACACGCCCCGCCGCACGGCGTAGGCCAGACCACCCCGAACAAGCGCAGTGAGCCCTACCCCGGCCAAGGTGAGCCTATTGAAATGCACCGGGGAGAAATAATTGTGGGGTAGCGCCAGGGCCTGCGAAATCCAGCCAGCTATCTGGAAAAGAAGGAGCAGCCCCAATGCGGCATACAGCAGACGGGAGGCAAGTATATCGTTGTGGGTCGGGGCGTCCATTGAATAAAGTAGGGGTGGCCCGAAGATACTACTAGCTCCAAGCCTCCGCGCAAGCTGAGGTCGGATGTTACCAGTGCACTGGTTGCCGATGCGGGGGTGGCCTGCGCTACTGGGCAAACGCTGCCCGCCAGCAGCAGCGATAGAAAGAAACTAGGCTTTTTCATGAAATCGAATGGGGTAGTGGAAAAGGAAGTTCCCCAGTCAGAAGGAACACTGCAAAGCACTCCATAAAAGGCGGCCCTAAGGACAGTTGGTTGCTGCCTGCTACATGCCGCCCGGGCGATATGACGTCCGGATAATCCTACCCCGAGAGCGAATAACACCACGGGACCTGCTTCGGAAGCGGACCAGGGCGCAGGTACGGCTTTGCCGGGTGGGTGGGCCGGTGCCCGCCGGTGCATGTTTTGTGACATGGGGCGCCTTAGCCTTGGCGGTGCGCCAGGATTATAACATGCGAGCTATAGCTTTTACCCTAATTATGTACGTGCGCGGCTGCGGGTACTGCGCACCTTTACGCATCCTTCCTGTAAGGTCACGCATTTCTTTTCATCCTTTTCCTGAGTCGTATGAAAATCACCCTTCGTTCCTTGCTGGCCGTCGCTGCCCTGGCCTTATTGGCTGGCGGCCCGGTAGTTGCCAAAGAATATGCCGCGCAGGGCGGTGCAATGAGCCTGGCCGCCCCGGCCGATTATGACCAAGGCTACGCGGATGGCCTCAGCGTGCTGCAAAGCCGCGACCCGCAGTTTGTAGCCGATGAGATTCAGAAAGCCAATTACCTGCTGGATCAAGCTACCACGATACGCGAGTACGACTACATCAACGGTTATCTCAACGGGCTGCAAGCTTACTAGTACCGTCGCCACCCTCCCCGAAAGACCCCGCTCCCCCGGCGGGGCTTTTTTTATGTTAATACTCAGAAGAAAAGCGGGCTACTGGGCGTGCCCCTGTGCCTCCCGTAGCCACTGCTGGGCCTCGGCTAGGTTGTCAAACATATGCATTTGCAACTGGCCATCCAGGCCCAGCGCCATCGACCGGGCCGAGCCGGCGGCCAGCGACTCGGGGCTCACGACGTTGGCGAAGTGCGTGAGACCCCCGGCGATGGCACGCGGAGCCCAGTTGGTTACGATCCATTCCACGGCGTGGTCCCAGGGGCCGATAACCTGGCGGTTGTCGTTGAGCAGGTAAGCACAGGCGTTTTCGGCCAGCGGTCCCAGGCAGGCATCCGCCCCCGCCACAATTCCCACGTAGGTCTGATAGCCTATCCAGTCGTTGTGGACCCAGTGGTTGGCCGGGTCATAGGTGATGCGGAGGTAGACTTTGCCGAAGCCGTTGATAAGGTCGGTAGACATGGGAGCAGTGCGCAACGAAGAGGGTGCAAGCTACGCCAAAAGCCCATCGCCGGTTGGGGAGTGCCTGCGCTGCCCGGGTACCGCCCGTGCCGGGTTGCCCGATTCCCGCTCACCCCGGGGCGGTTTCCGCTGCTAGCCTACCGGGAGGGTGCCCGCTATTCCCGGGAGGCCACCGGCTACCGACGGCGTGCTGCCCTGGCGGGTGGGCGCTGGGTGCCCAGGGCCTGGGCCAGCTCTACCACCTCGAAATAGGGATGCTGCTGGAAATAATGACGCAGGGGCATTAAGTGGGCGCTGCCGATGAGTAGGATAACTACCTTATCGGTTGGGTCGGTAGCCCGCAGGATGTTGGTAAAAATCTTGGCGTTGCGCTCGTACCAGCTCGTGATGAAACTCACCCCCGTATAGTCGTCGCCCACGCCGTAGTTGGGGGAGTACACGAAGTAGTCGGCCCGGTTGCTCGCCTCCCCAGCCCGGGAGCTGACGTAGAGCAGCTGCTCCGTTACGGTGTGGTCGGCCAGCCTGTGGGTTTGCTTGGGGTAAGGATAGGGTAGGGCCAGCAGCTTGTAGGCAGCTATGCGCCGCTGCGTAGCCGTATCGTGCTCGATGCGCTCGGCAAAGTCATTCAGCTGCTTGTAGGGCAGTGCTTGCTGGTGGTCTACGCACGTCACGCGGGGCAGGCCCGCCAGCCGGGCCGTGCGCATGGCCACCTGCACAATTTCGTTGCGGCGGCCCACCGTGTCGTCCGGGCTACGCTGGTAGCGGGCGTACACGCTGTCCCACATCACCTGCTGACGCGGCTCATTTTCTACGAAGAACTTGGTGGGGTGCAGCGCCGCCAGCTGGGTGGCGAGTTGTTGCAGCTCGGCCTGGCGCCGGGTTGAGAACAGGTCAGGAAAGGCCGTGCGGTGAGCATCAGTGGTGGCGCCGAAATGAAACGTGCCAATGAGCACGATCTTGATGTGGGGGCCCGGGGCGGTGCCCTAGCTCCAGCCAAGACGCAGGGCGCCCCAGAGTAAGGCGGTGAGGAAGAAGTGCTTCATGCCCCAAGATAGCAGCCGGCACCTGTCTGGTGAGGCAGAAAAAAGCCTCGGCGGTAGCGTCGCAGCTTACGGGTAATGATCACTGCCCCGTAGCCAGCGTGTGAATGAGTATTGGTGAGGTTATCCCCACCGAGTAGCTTCGGGCAATCCCGTCTACCAGTGGGGCTTTTCCTACCTTCGTTCATATAAAGAAATCCTTACTCCTGGCCGCCCTGCTCGGTGGCTCCTTTGCTGCCCAGGCCCAAACGTCGAACTTGGTAGATGGGCTGAGGATAGCAACGAATCTAGCCATGCCGCGCCGCACGCCCCAGCAGAAAGCCACGCTCTTCGTGTTGCCGGCCACCTACCAGGCACACGCATTCCCGCAGAAGCGCACCCCCGCCAAGAAAGTGCCGAAACCCGACCAGGGCGGCACCGAAATAATTGCCCTGGAGCAACTGCTGGCCGGGCGCTTCGCGGCGCTGCAAGCCGACTCCACTACGGTGCTCCTCGACGTAGCCCAGGAAAAGGAGTTTAGCCGTCTGCGCAGCAACCTGGAGGCGTTCAACGCTTTTTGGAATACCGATCCCTATTCGCAGGAGATGAATTTCTATCGCGGCCACGATGCTATCCGGCAGCGCCTGGCCCGGCAGGCTGCCAAGTAGCCCGCTCCACGAAAAGCCCTGCTCACCCGGGGCTTTTTCGATGCCTCGCCGAGGCGCTGGGGAGCAAGCGCCGCCGGAGGCCAGCGGGCGCCGCCAGACCTCGCGGCCGAAGCGAAGAGGCGGCTAAACCACTGCGCTGCCCGGCTGGTTAAGAAGCTATGGACTCACTCGCTCAACTCAATAAGCAGGTCGTGCAACGCTTCAACCAGGAAGTTATTACCGAGGGGCGCCTTGATACGGTGGCCGACCTGATGGACCCTGACTTTATCAATCATTCCGCCCCCGCCGGAACCGATACTGGGCCGGGAGGCATGCTGCATACCTTCAATAGCATCCTGCGGCCCGCGCTCTCCGGCATGCAGGTGCACATCCAGCAGCAGGTAGCCGAGGGCGACGTCGTGACGACGCGCAAAACGATTACGGGCACGCACACCGGCCCCCTGCTGGGCATTGCGGCCACTGGCCAGGCGGTGACCATCGACGTGATGGACATGGTCCGTTTGCGGAATGGTAAATATTATGAGCACTGGGGGGTGAATACGCTGGCGGCTGTCGTAGCCCGGCTGCGTGCCGGCTAAGGACCATCCCCGCTCACGGCGGAGCTTTTCTATCTTCGACCCATGAAAAGGCTGCTGTTATTCGGTTTACTGGCGCTGCCTGGGCTGGCCTGCGCCCAGCGCGTAGCCAACCCGGCCCTCAAGCACGAGCTTGACAGCCTTTACCGCGTAGACCAAGTATACCGCGAGGCCCTGTTCGGCGATAACAAGCAGCACCTGGTCGATTCGATTGCCGCCGCCCGGCATTTTCCGGCGGCCGAAGCAGTCCCGCAACTGCTGGACCTGCTGCTCGCCGCCGACTCGTCCGACATCCGGCGGGTGGGGGCCATTGTGCAGCGATACGGCTACCCTGGTAAGACGCTGGTGGGCACCCCGACCAATGAGGCGGTCTTCTACATCGTGCAGCACTCCACGCGCATCCCGCAGTATCTGCCCCTCATCAAGCAGGCGGCAGCGGGCGAGCTACCCTTTCACCTCTACGCCATGATGCTCGACCGCCAGCTCATGTACCGGGGCCAGCCCCAGGTCTACGGCACCCAAGGCAGCAGCTACAAGGGCCAGCCACCCTTCATCTGGCCCATCAAAGATCCGGCCCATGTCAACGAGCGTCGCAAGAAGGCCGGCTTCGAGCAAACGGTGGAGGAGAATGCCAAGCGCCTGCACATCACCTACCGTCCGCTGACTATGGATCAGGTCAAAAAGATGCCGGGCTATCAGCCCCCGTCCCCCTGAGTAATCGCGGCTGCAAATTGCTCTCCGCTAGTTCCGTAAGATAGAAGCATTCCTCATTGACTGTGGATCACCTCTGGCACCCGTAAAGGCGACAAGTGCCCAGTGGAGGTGCGGGCACCGGATCGTAACTGGCAGGGCTTTCGCCCCGGCGGCTCCTCGCTACGCTGGGTTTTATATGGGCTACCTGTTTATTGCTGTTCTCGCCTATTACTTGTTGCTGGGATTGAGTGGCTACTTGCTGACGCATTGCACCGAGGAGGAGCAGGCCGAGCACGCCCGGCGCTGGCAGCCACTACTCGGATGGATCTACTGGCTGGTAAACGCGCCGCTTCTGTTTACGTGGTGGCTCTGGATGAATGCGAGCCGGTGGTCCCTGTCAACCGCGCTGCAACCGGTTTAGCTCGGGCTGCTGGTCCTCAGCGGAATTTTAGCCGGGGCCTACCTGCACGTAGCCCGGCTGCGCTGGCCGCTGCGGCTGCACGCGCTGTTCCTCGGGCTGGCGGCCATGCTGTCGCTCATGCCACATGATGGGTACGTCTTCTACGAGCAGGAGCCCTTTCCTATCAAGGTAGTGTATCACGACTATCTGGAACAGCCTTCTTTCAAGGATTACGACCCTACTTCCTAGTGATGGTGCGAAAGGGTATGATGCTTGGAGAATGATACTGCCCGAATGTAGATAAGCCGTGGATGGTTATACCTTCGCGAGCATGAAATACCTTTTACTCAGTGCCCTGCTGCTGACAGGCGCAGTAGCCTACGGACAAGGGAGCCCGCTCGGCGGGGTTGCTCAGCCGATGCAGGCCGGCTCGCTGAGCGCACTGGATACGCAGAATGGATTTCACCCCTACGTACTAGGAGCGCCCCTGCGGGATTACCCGCAACTCAAGCGGACGGGGAAAGATCTCTACGAGAGTACCACGGAGCCGATGACGATGGGGGACGTGACGGTAACCAGCCTCAACTTTACTGGCTACAAAGGCCAGTTGGCTTCCATTTCTTTCGGCACTCGGGGGGTAGATAACATAGATAAGCTAGTCAGCTACTTCACTACCCTATACGGCCCTACCACCTCGGCCAATGCGGTTATGCAGAGATGGACAGGTACCAAGGCCACGCTGTATGTAACTCGCGTTGGGGCGGGGGCTTCGGAAATAGGTCTTATTATGCTCAACAGCAACGAAATAGCCGCTAAGCAGAAGGCAGCGGGAAAGTGAAATGCTACTGTTGGGTTGCCAGGCGCAGTCCCTCACGTTGCTCCCGGACGCCTCCACCCCGGCTATAAGTCCGCTGCCCGGGCGTAGAATAAGCCCTGCACTGCTGTGCCTTTACGGACATGAAACAATTTCTACTTGTAGCGCTACTGGTTGGGATTCTGTACGCTTGCTGGCAATCAGCTACTCATTCGTCCAACCCTAGGGCGTCGGTTATCGACTACACGCAGGCAGATGCCCCATCCGCCCTTGTCCCAGTTATTCGCCGGGCTACCGCCGCCCACCGCGTACCGATAGTGTATTTCTACGCCGATTGGTGTGGGCCGTGTCGCCGCTTTCGAGCGGCGCTATCCAGCGAGCAGGTAGACGAGGCGCTCAAACAGGCTACCATCATAAAAGTCAACGTGGATAGCTGTCAGGACTTGGCTGCTTATTACCACGTTACGGCCGTGCCCACGTTTGTGAAAGTAAACGCGCAAGGGGAGCCGGTGGCTAGTATTACCAGCGATAAATGGAAGGAGGATGAGGCGGCAGAAATTGCACCAGTAATGACCAAGTTGGCAACTACGGCAGCCTACGACTCGCAATAAGACGTAGGCGCGGCCTCCAAGTGCCAGCCCTCATGCTGCTGTAGCCAATGCAGCTCGCCGCCTGGGCGGAGAATGCTGTTCCGCTGGTTTAGCCTTGATCATAAAGTCCCGGCCGCCTCGACTCTCAGCACCTCGACGTTACACCTACGCGCCTACTCAGGGCTGATAGCACTTCTCTTCCGGCGACCGGTTATAAAAAAGCCCCGGTTCATCACCGGGGCTTTTTACTTACTTAGCGTTGCTTATGGCTCCACGGTCCAACGCGTGGTCCAGATCTGCGCGCCGGCCGTGATGGTGACCGAGTAGATGCCGGCTGCGGTAGCCGCCGGGAGTACCAGGGGTACGTCTGCGGCGTAGGTGGCCGGCTGAAACTGCTGCGTGGTAACGACGCGGCCCACTACGTCCGTTACCCGAACCACTACCTTCTGGTCGGTCAGCCCGCGCAGGGCCAGGCGGCCATTGGACGCACCGGCCACGGGGTTGGGATACACGTTGGCCTGGGCGGCTTCGCGGGCAGTAGGCGCGAGCGTCACCACGGCGCTGTAGCTCAGTTTTCCATCCTTATCCACTTGGCGCAGGCGGTAGTAGGCCATGCCAGCCACGGGCTGCGGGTCGCGCAGCTCGTAGGCCCGCGAGAGGCTGCTCGCGCCTGCCGCGAGTCGGCGACCTACCTCGTAATACCCCACGCCATCCGCCGAGCGCTCCACGGCGAAGTAGTCGCTGTTCGACTCCGAGGCCGTTGCCCAGCGTAGTACCGCTTGGTATTCATTCTGCAGCACCGCCTGAAACGAGGTGAGTTGCACGGGTAGCGGGGCGGCATCGCTGCGAGTATAGCGGATGGGAGCCGTCCAGAATTTGTCGCCATCAGCCTGCGTAACGACGGCGTAGTAGTAATAAGTAGCTCCGTCCGGGATATTATCGGTGTAAGTCAGGGTGGCGCTGCCCGTGCCGGTGGTGAGCTGCGTGGCCGTCGCGCTACCGCCGGGAATACCCGAGAACAGGGCAATGGATGCTACTGCATCATTAGCGTCGGGATCGTTTACCGTCACCGTGAAAGCGGGTGCCCCGCGCTGGGTCAGTACGCTACCCATTGGCCGGCCGGCCACGGTAAAGGTAACCTCCGTATTGTCGTCGTCGGCGGCGTAGAAGCGGCGCTGCTGCAAGGCGTCGAGCAGGGCTGGCCGGCTTAGCGTGTTGGCCAGTACCACGAGGCGCGCGTGCGAGGAGCGGCCGAAAACGCTGTAGTGCGTATCGTGGTCGATGGTAGGGCCGATGTGGTAGCCGCGCTGAAGCGCTAGCTTAAACTGCGTCTCGAACGTGCTGGTGCTGGGGTCGTTGTAAGACGTGGAGGTGGAAAATGCCGGGCCTGAGCGCATGGCCGACCCAATCAGTGCCTGGGCCGTGGTCGAGTTGAGCGAGGAGGTGAGCAAGCCATTATAATCCGACGATTTGGGGTGGGCCAGGTATGCGATGGCACCCGGCTGCTTGGCGATGATGGAGAACAGGGTGGTGTAGTCGCCCTTCGGCGAATACACGTCGTAGTTGCCGGCATCCCAGCCAATGAGCTTGTCATAGTTGTAGATAATGACGTGTCCGCCGCCCGAAATAGTGCCGTATTCCATGCCGTAGAGCGTCACAAAGCTGCCTTCTTGGTTGGCGGCATCTGCCTGAGCTAAGCCTTTAGCATAGTTGGGCAGGCTCATGCCGGCCGCGGGGTGGTTGTGCTCGCTGATGCCCATGAAGTCGAACTGGCTGGCCTGGCGCCCCAGTGCATAATCGTCGGCCGGCGTAGATGCCCCCGAGGTATCCGAATCCTTGTTACCGTCGCTGTAGCCTGAGTGCCCGTGCAGATTACCCCTGAAGTGGCGATAGGTGCTCGATACTGCGGGGGAGGGAACCACGCCGGTAGCCGTCGCTGGGCCGCTGATCAGGTAGGCCGCCGAGCAGCCGCTGCCATTAAATTCGTACACGGCGGCGTAGTAAGTCTGCCCAGCGGCCAGCCCCGATACGGTGACGCTGTTACCAGTGCCCGCATACACTACGTATTCGTCGCTACTCAGCGCCGCGCCCGAGCCGTATCGGCTGCTGGCCGCGTAGCTCGTGGCATTTGCTGGGGTCGCCACCACCGCTTGGTTGGGTCGTACCACAACTAGGCGGTTCGTCCCGTTGCCACTTTGCCAGCTGAAAGTCAGGCTACCGCTGCCCACCGTGGGTGGCGTAGCCGTACCCGCGCTCGCTGCTGTTGTCGGTTGGGCTTCGACCACGCAGGGGGGCGTGGTGAAGGAGCCAGTAAGGGGCGCAGCTTGCAGGTAGTTGGCTGCGCAGCCAGTGCCCGCCGCCTCGTACACGGCGTAGTAGTAAGTCGTATTGGCCTGTAGGTTGGTTAGGTTTACACTCGTGCCAGTACTATTGTAGACGACGTATTCTCCCGTGGCTGGCGAGGAGCCGCTCCCGTAGGCGGAGTTGGCGGCATAGGCGGTACCGTCAGTCGGGGTGGTGGTGGGGGCACTGGCTGCTCGTAGCAGGGCCAGCCGGGCAGAGCCGTTGCCCGCTGTGAAGCTCAGCCGGGCGCTGGCGCTGGTGAGCTGATCGGCGACCGGCGCACTGGGGCCGACGGTCGGCTCAGCACCGGGCGAGCAAGGGGCCGTGATGTAGATGTTGTCGAAAAGAGCGGCCTCCGCGCCAGTCGTCGCATGATTCCAGAAGCAGCCCAGATAAGGCAGGCTGGTCGCGGTGTAAGTGCCATCGGTGCCGGTGCCGATGGCTTGGAACGTACTGGTGGCCGGATCTTCGAAGGCCGCCGTATTATTGGCCGACTCCAAGGTCCAGCTATCGTCGTCGGGGTAGTAGGATACGCGCAGCGTAAGGTAGGCCGTTCCGTAATCAGTCGTAGTAGTAAATACGTTAACCAAATTGGAGTTTTTGCCCAGCCCGCCGGAAAAACGGACTACCCGAAAAGGATCGGGCGTGCTCGCGTTGCCTACCACGACGGCGTACCCGGTAGTAGTCGTAGCTAGTAGGTCGGCCGAACTGGCGGCCAGTACGAAGGCTACCCCATAGTTATTACTATCAAAACCGCTCGGGTTGGGCCGCGATTGGCGCACGTTGAACGACCAGGTTAGCTGACCCGAGTTGGCGCTAAGCACGGGATTGTATTGCGTGGCGACGCTACGCACAATGTAGTCGCGGCCGGCCGTGGTGCCATTCGAGAGTTTAAGCTGGTTGTTGACGATGGCGCAGCTACTAGTGCCAGAGGACTCCACTTCCGTCCACCCGTTACCGACGGTATTGCTGGCGGTACGGTTAAAATCGTCGAGCAGCGCAATGCTTTGCGCCTGGGTACGGCTTACGAGTAAGCTCAGCGCAAAGACGAGGCTTGCGCAGTAAGTAGAAATTTTATTCATGCGGACACACCTAAGTACGATACAAATTTAGTCGTCCTAAGTTACCGCTGCATTATTAAAACACAAGCCAATAAATCAAGGTGTTACAACAATTAAATATTGTTAGGGTACCTCAATATTGTTTAATGCATACTATAAAAATGCTATTCATGGGATAAGGTAACTGCCAGTGAAAATGTGCGGTCATTGCTGGCATCTCTTGCTACTTTGGCCGACTATCTGCCACCCCCATTCAGACGCTATTCCAGGCTCCGCAGCCTGTGTCGCATTATCGTTGGCGGCCGCCCGCTCCCTACTTTTAGCGTAGAAACAGAGAAAAAGAGGAGCCGTACGCCAGGCCCCCAGCCAGGCGATGCCCCCGGCTTATAGCAAATCCGCAGCTTCGCCCCGGCGGCCAAGGGCGAGCGCACCCGCAACGAGAAGTATGGCGAGTAGAGCCGGCTGTAGTTATCCTTGCAGCCACTGGCTCATCCTGCCTGAGCAGTGCCGGTCGCGCCCCCGCTGACTTACCACCTGCTTTTAGTTAATCGCGGCTGTGCCCACGCGATTGAAGCGTGCTCCCTCACCTGGAATAGTAGCGCGGCTTTGCAACATCTGCGGTACCAGCCACTACCTCCAAATTTGCACCACTGTCTAACGGTCGGAAAACGAATTACCTTACTGGCCTTAGCCCCCCAATTCTACGCTAGCCTATTTCAGCGAGGAATAGGAGAGAAGTCCCGGCGCTTAACTAAGAGTTACAGGCGACCAAACAGGACCCGGTACGCGTAGCTTCGTCCCATGCGCTTATTCTTGCTTTGGCTGCTTGCGGCCACCCCAGTCCTGAGCCGTGCCCAGGCCGTTGCGTCGGCCACTACGCCGGCCGTGGCTACCCAGTATTGCACGCTTGTTGCCACGGGCTCGACGTACAGCGGTATGCAGCTCCAACTCGACTACGGCCGCCAGGCCAAAAGGTACTTGAGTGCGCCAGAAGCCGCCGAGGCGCAGGCTGATCAGGTAGCCCTCACGACGATCTTCACCATTGCCGACGCCCTCAATTTACTGAGTAGCCACGGGTGGGAATGCATTGGCGTTAGCAGCCTTACCACTGGCCTGTCGTCGCCTAATACCACTGGTTTTGCCACGCATGCAGCTGGTAGCCCCCTGGCGGTGGGCAGTTCGGAAGTACAGTATCTGTTGCGTCGCCGGGGGCGGTAAGCTGACGTAAATCTGCCTGCGTAGGCCCGGCGAGCCGAGCGTACCCTTGGGCCTGTAGCCTCCCACAGACATCTTTCAACTGCGCCGGTCGGCTGGAATGCTGCGGCTAGTAATCAGTAGCCCGGCCCGACCAAATTACCGCCGTTACTTCAGCGCTCCTCTTCCTCAAAGGGCAGGAGCCACCCACTGGCAAGCGCTGGGCATGAGCGGTCAACGGGGTGCGAAGCCTCCCGGGCCCGTAGCTTCGCAGCGCTCATTCTCGCTCATACCCAGCCTCGCCCATGGATGCCCAGCACGACCTGATTCGGAAAATATACGCCGCCTTCAACGCCCGCGACATCCCTACTATTCTGGCTACGTTCGACCCGCAGGTGCGCTGGGCGCGGGCCTGGGAGGGCGACTACGCCACGGGCCACGAGCAGGTGCGCGATTACTGGCTGCGCCAGTGGCAGGAGCTAAACCCGCACGTTGAGCCGACGGGCTTCGCCCCGCGTACCGATGGCCGGCTCGAAGTAGCAGTGCACCAAGTGGTGAAGGACCAGCAGGGGCAGGTCTTATTCGACGGGCCAGTGCGGCACCTGTACACTATTGAAGAAGGGCTTATCAAGCAGATGGATATCGAGCGAGTAGCGGAATAAGAAGCTGCTTACATTGGTGAAGGTGGAGTACCGAGCGTAATGCAAATAGCTATCACGTGCCTTGGAATATTTTACCCGCACCTCTGACTCATCGACTCAGTCGGTAGCCGCTACGCCCGCCCACATCCGGCAGTAAGTAGTGGTGTGCGGTCGCAGAATAGGCGCGTGACTTGCGTGGTTTTATATCAACGCCCACTGCCACGCTGACCGGGCACGAAACCCGCCCCTCGGGTGTAGTGACTGTATGGACCACCTGCTCAAAACCTTCGCCCTGCATTGTGGCCTCAGCCAGAGCCACTACTGGCACTTGCGGCTGGTGCTCTCCGTGTCGTTTGGGCCGCTGCTGGGCGTGCTTTACCTGGTGCTGTTTGGGCGGCGCGGGCGTCGGCGAGCTTATCGCCTGTGGGTGCGTCCGGATGGCAAGCTCGTAGCCCGCCCCACCGATAAGTAGTGCCGGTCTGCTGACCGAATGAGCCTGCCTGCCGGTAGGGATGGGGGCGGGAGCAAAGCGTTGAGATTTTGCCAGTTTGCCTGGTGCTAGCTAGCTTAGTAGAGGATTCTACTAGTGCTATTATGAGTAAACCCGACCATAGCCTCGACTTAGCTAGTGATATTGATTACGAAATAGCCGACGCCGAGCTGGAGACTACCGATTTGGCCCGCCTCGAAGAAGTAGTGGACCCCGACTACGAAATGGCGGCCGACCCCGATTACGACGATACCGTGCAGGCCGACTACGAGCCCGGTGCCGACCCCGAGTACGACGAGCCCGCCCCGGTGTCGGAGGCCGCGCCGGAAATCAGTTCCGTGGTGACCGCCTCGGCCGCGGGCTTTGCCTTCGAACTGGGCCGGGCCGTGCTGCCGCGCACGCAGGCCCAGGCGCATCCGGTAGTGTGGCGCGGCCACCTGAAGGAGCGCCATCCCGCTACCGGCCTCGTGCACCGGGTGCCCGTGTACCGGCTGGCCGATGGCTACTGGGACTGCTACCGCGAAGAAGAGCTGCAAGTAGCCTGAAATCAGCGTTGTGTCGGCCCGGTGCCCTGGGCCGGGCCTAACAAAGTGCCAGCCGGTGCGTAAGGCATCTGCTAAGCGTAGCCTGGCCGCGCTGATCCTCCCTGGTAATTATTCTTTACTCTGCTCCCCTCATGGCTGAAGCATTGCTCGATGCCAACCTGCAACACGTGCCCGACCCCTACCTGAGCGGTAGCTGGCGCGTGGTAGACCGCACGCTCAACCGCGCCGACCCTGGCACGGCCTTAGCCCAGGCCACGCATCTGCACTTGCAAGATGGCTACTTGCGCCTGGATACCTCCACGGCGCAAACGGCCGGGCAGTGGTCCATCGAGCGCGATGCGCTGCTTAGCCGGCCCTACCTACTTTTGCAGCTGGCCCACGAGAGTGTGCGGGCGCTAGTTACGCGCCTGCGGCACTCGGCCGATGGCCACTACCGCGCCCTGGTGCTGTATTTTCAATCGGGTCTTGAGCTGTTTTTAGTTCAGCCCTAAACCCCGCTACCATTGCCTTTTATGGCTGAGTCTACTACCTCGATTGAGCGCTTGCAAACGGCCGTGGACGCGGCTGGCGTCGGCACCTGGGACTTGGATGTCCGCACCGGCGAGCTGGTATGGTCGATCCGCTGCAAAGAGATTTTTGGCCTGCCCCCCACGGCCGAAGTCACCTACGATTTCTTCTTAGAGTGCGTACACCCCGACGACCGCGCCCACACCCAGGCGGCGGTCGAGCAGGCGTTCGACCCTACGGGCTCCGGGGGCTACGCCATCGATTACCGTACGCAGTGGAACGTGCCCGGCCAGTCGCCCCGTTGGGCCCACGCGACGGGCCGGGCATTCTTCGATGCCAATCGTACCCAGGCGCTACGCTTCATCGGTACCATTACCGACATCACCGAGCAGAAAATCAATCAGGAAGCCCTGCGCCAGCGCGAGGCCGACCTCATTACAATGGCCGACAGCATCGCGCAGCTGGCTTGGATTGCGGAAGCCGATGGTGCTATCAGCTGGTACAACCGGCGCTGGCACGACTATACCGGCACTACGCCGGGCACTGCGCTGTCGGCCGCTTGGGAGCAGGCCCAGCACCCCGATTACACGCACGGCATAACCGAGCGGCTGCACCATGCCTTTGCCACCGGCGAAGTATGGGAAGAAACCTTCCCGCTACGTGGTCGCGATGGGCTCTACCGCTGGTTTTTGGCCAGCGCCGTGCCGCTGCGCGACAAGCAAGGCCGGGTATTGCGTTGGTTCGGCACCTGCACCGACGTTACCCAGATGCGTGAGCTGCAAGAGCGCCTTACCCAGGCTTACGAAGATCTGGAAGTGAAAGTAACGTTCCGCAATCTGACCCTGGAGCACGAGGTACAGCAGCTACGGGCTCAGCTAGCCCACGGTGGCCCAGGTGTGGGCGTGGCTGGCGTACCCCCCAAGCTGGCTTAGGGGACGCTCTGAAGCGAACGTTGATAGCGTAGGGCTGTGCCCCGTGCCACCGGTAGTAACTTCTGAGTAAGTGCTCTTAGCTAATGCTTTAATCGAGCATCAAAAAAGCCCCCCGCAGCTACTGCGGGGGGCTTTTTTGATGCTCAGTTCAGCGGGCTATACCCACTTGTTGTCCAGCGTTGCGCCGTTCACGTCGATTTTGTTGGCCGAGATAACCAGGCTCAAAATCATCGAGGCTTGCGACTGGGCTTGGCGGGCGTCGAAAGTCTCTTTGTAACCTACGCAGTAGGCTTCCTTGAACACCAGCTCCTTCATTTTAGAGTCTTGGTCACCGCGCTTAAATACAATTTTGCCTTCGGCGCGCTTGTACGGGTCCAGCATCCAGCTGATGAGCTTTACGCTGTCAGTAGAAACGATGGAAACCTTAATGAATGCTCCCTGCACGACCGACGAAGGACGGCCCTTGTCGTCGGTGGTTTGGTGGAAGTCGTACTCGCAACTTACTACTTCGCATTCTTCGCTACCCGCAGCAGAAAATACAGCACTAAAAGAAGCCATGATGAAAGTGGTTGAGTGAAAAAGGAAAAAGGTTATCGAGCTATACGTTAGCTCATGAGGCAAGTTAGGTATAAACTTGCTGAGAAACAATTTTATAACGCAGAAAGTCGTGAATGCGTGGCTCGTAAGTTACAGGCCGAACGTCACTTACTGCTGGGCGTACTCGGCGTTCCAGTCGCGGCCGGGGTTGTCCGGATCGTCGCCTTTGGTGCCATCCAGCGATACCAGGAAGGTCTTGGCCGGGAAGTAAGGCACCATGTGAATGTCGAGAATGATGCGGTCCTTCTGGTCGGGGTCGCGCTCAAATTTCTTAATGGAAAATTTCTCAATCAGCTTGCCGGGCCCAGCGATGCCATCCAAGAAACGTACAATTTGGTTCTGAATGTCCATCCGCATGTTATGGTCCCAATTTTCAAAGGCGCGGCGGTTGAGGAAGTCAATCAGTACTTTGGTCACGTAATCGAATACGCGCACCACCGAGTAAGTCTGCAAGCCGATGTTGTCGCCGTTGAACAGCGTCTTGGCCGAAAAAGCCATTACCCGGCCGTACTCATTGACCATTGGCACGAGGCCGATTTTTTCGAGGTTGGAAATCTCGCTCTTGCGTAACGGAAATTTCACGCCGTCCACCTCGTTCAGCGTGCCGTGCTTGCGGCCTGCCGTCACTTGCGAGGCCAGCGTGGAGTAGATGCGGCCCGCCAGCGCCGACGACGGCGGCACGAACAAGTCTTCCTCTTCGCCGATTTCTTCGATTTTACCCCGGCCTACGAGCCAGTTGGCGGCCATTACGACGTTGGCTTTGTGAGCCTCGCCGCCGGTGAGATTAGCTTCCTCGAACAACTCGATGACGTCTTCGGGCGTGTCGTAGTGCTCGAAGTCGGTGACCATCATTACCTTGTTCTTGTGGGCAATCTTAGCCCATTTATCCACCACCTTGTTGGAGCCCAGGTAGCCGGGCACCACCAGCAGCGAGTAGTTATCGCGCAGGTCGAGGCGGTCGTAATTCTGCTCCAATTCCTCCGACACGGCGTCGATAAACGTCGTATTGTCGAGGTCTTGCAGCTGGTCCTTATCGGCGTTCATCACCGAGATGTTTTTCACCTCGTCCTGCTCAGTATTTTTGTAGAACAAGGCTACCGAGCGGTAAGCCTGCTCCAATTCCTGGGTCGTTTCGACGGCCTGCTTGAGGTTGTCGGTAAGCAGCTGCTGCTGGGCTTCCACGCGCTGGGTGCCTTTTTCTACGGCATCGGCCACGGTGTCATTCTCGCTCAGCAGCGCGTGCCACAGGGCGAGGCGCTTTTTGAGCTGCTTGCGGTCTTCCTTTTTACTGTTTTCCGAAAGAAATATTTTTTTGCGCGCTTTTTTTTCGGGATTCAGGTTGGAAGCGCCGTCAATAGTGGTTTCGAGCAAGTCGAAGCCACCCACTTTGAGCAGCGATTGGATGCTTTGTTCGAGGGCCGGGGCGGCCGCCTCGCGGCTTTTATAGCCAGCGGCGGTGGCGTCTTGCTGTTCGAGAGCCATAAGCTAGGGGAGGGGCGGTTGCGGAAAAGGTCAAGAGAAGAGAGGGGTGGCGCGGACTTATTCCAACTCGTCCATCATGGCCTGAATGGCGGCCAGAAAGGCGGCCTTGTACTCGGGATTTTCGAGCGCCGTCTTCAGGATTTTGTTGGACTTGAGCTGGCGCAGCAGCTTTTGCAGGTCGTCGGTTTCGTTGGCGAGGCCCTGCAAAAAGGCGCTTTGGTTGATGATGCCCTTCTTGCCGAAGTCGCCTAGCGAGCTGAATTGCAGTTTTTCCGGCACCACGTTTCCCTGCTCGTCCTCGAAGTTGACGCCAACCTCGGGCTTGAAGTGCGCAAATACCGCTTCGGGCGTTTTGAGCCCCTCGACCACCACCGGCTTGAGGGGCGAATTGGTGGTGAGCTTTTGCACCAGCAGGGTGCGGTTGAGGGGGATTTCCGAGATTGCCTCGGAGGAGTTGTCGAGCTTACGCTCCTGGCCGCCGATTCCGTAAGAGTACATAGGGGGAGGAGATGTAGTGGAACTGAACGCGCGGCTACTTAACCATGCCCAGCTGGAAAAGCGTTCAGTCGAGGTGAATTTTTCAGCTTGCTCTACGCGTGGGTAGCGCTTGGAGTTGGCGCTAAGGTATAGGATTTTTGATACGCTCGCGGCGGGGTGAGTACGAAGTAGTTCGCTCGGCCTACTGAGTCGGCGGCGGCACGAACCCCGGCTTCTGGTTGCACGTAGCCACGCTCCAGACCTCACGCTCTTAGCTGTTTCGCCGGTGGCTTACTCCGACAATCTTACCCGCAGCCTGCACATCGCGCAGGCCGTGGCCCACGAATATCGCCAGGCGCAGTACGCCGCGCCCCACTTGCTCACGGCGCTGCTGCACAACGAAATCGGGCTGGCCTCCTGGCTGGTGGCCGAGCTGGGCAAAGACATTCACTACCTGCGCGAGTGGGCCGAGGTGCGCCTCGAAGACGAGCCCAAGGCCGCCCGCCCGCCCGAAGCCCCCGCGCCCGACCCCGGCGTGCAGCGCGTGCTGGAAATGGCCGACCTCATCGCCCTGCAACTCACCCGCGACCACACCGACCCGCTCTGCGCCCTGGCCGCCCTGCTGCGCCCTGGGCTGGCCTTCACTGCCGAGCAGTTGAAATCGCTGCCCCTCACGCAAAAGGAATTGCTTGATGCCGCCCAGGCCGAGCAGCCCACTGTCGCGCCCAGCGCCGAGGCGCCTGCGCCCGCGGTGCCCGGCGCGGCCCCGGCCGCCGGCAAAGGCGGGGCGCTGGCCACGTACTGCACCGATAAAACCGCCCAGGCCCGCGCCGGTAAGCTCGACCCCATTGTGGGGCGCGACCGCGAAATCCGGCTGGTGGCCGAGATATTGGGCCGGCGCACTAAACCCAACGTGCTGCTCATTGGCGAGCCCGGCGTGGGCAAGTCGGCGCTGGTAGAAGGCTTTGCCCAGCAGATTGCCCAGGGCCAGGTGCCGGGGCACCTGCGCGACGTGACGCTGTTTGAGCTGGACCTGGGGACGCTGGTGGCCGGCGCCTCGTACAAGGGCGAGGTCGAGGACCGCATCAAAAAGGTGCTCACCGAGCTGAAGCAGTACACCCGCGCCATTCTCTTCATCGATGAAATACACGTGCTGCTCGACCCCAAGGGCAGCGCGGGCAGCGGCATCGCGCAGCTACTTAAGCCCGAGCTGGCGCGGGGCGAACTCACGGTAATTGGGGCCACTACCAACGACGAATACCGCCAGTACATCGAAAAGGACGAGGCCTTCAACCGCCGCTTCGACAGCGTGCGGGTGGAGGAGCCCAGCCTGGTGGTGGCCGAGCGGATGCTGGCGCGCATCATGCCCATTTACGCCGCCCACCACGGGCTGGCGCTGGGCGAGGGCACCATTGCCGAGGCCGTGCGCCTGGCCAAGCGCTACCTCAAAGACCGGCAGCTACCCGACTCGGCCATCGACCTCGTAGACCGCACGATGGCCGCCGTTCGCATGCTGGACGAGCAGGCCGTGGCCGGCCTCACGCAGCTGCAAGCGGAAGTTGAGGCGCTGGTCGGCCGCCGCGCCGAGCTAGGCGAGGCCGACTACCTGCTAGAGCTGCGCTGGCTGCTGCACCAAGTACAAAACCAAGTGAGCCAGCTCTGGCTCAACCAACTCGAAAACGAGCAGCAGCCCGACAAGCTCGAAACCAGCGCCGAGCTGGAAACTTACCTGCGCGAAATTCTGGCCGCCGTGCTGGCGCTGGCCGATACCAAGAAAGACAGCGTCGAAAAGCAGGACATTGCCGCCATCGTGTCGGGCAAAACCGGCATCCCGCTGGGCAAGCTACAAAGCAACGAGCGCGAAAAGCTGCTGAGTATGGAACAGGTGCTGCAACGGCGCGTGGTGGGTCAGGAAACGGCCGTAAAAGCGCTGAGCGCCGCCATCCTGGAAGCGCGCTCGGGCCTCACCAAGGCGGGACAGCCCATTGGCTCGTTTTTCCTGCTCGGCCCCACCGGCACCGGCAAAACCGAGCTGGCCAAGGCGCTGGCCGACTTCCTGTTTAACGACGAGTCGTTCCTCATTCGCTTCGACATGTCGGAGTTTAAGGAGGAACACTCGGCGGCGCTGCTCTACGGCGCGCCGCCCGGCTACGTGGGCTACGAGGAAGGCGGGCTGCTAGTGAATAAAATTCGCCAGAAGCCGTACGCGGTGGTGCTGTTCGACGAGATTGAGAAGGCGCACCCGTCGGTGTTCGACATCTTTTTGCAAATCTTGGACGAGGGCAAGCTGCACGACCGGCTGGGCCGCGAGGGTGATTTTTCCAACGCCGTCATTCTCTTCACGTCCAACATCGGCTCGGAGCAAATCAGTGCCAGCTTCGCCGCGGGCGAAGTGCCCGCCGGCCCCGCGCTGCTGGAAACCATGAGCCGGTATTTCCGGCCCGAGTTCCTGGCCCGCCTCACCGAAATCGTGCCCTTCGCGCCCATTTCCGAGGAAAACGTGGGTCGCATCTTCGACATCCACTTGCGGCCTTTGCTGGAGCAGCTGCACCGGCAGGGCATTACGCTGGCGCTCAGCCCCGCGGCGCGGCAGCATTTGGCCTTGTCGGGCTTTACGCCGCGCTACGGGGCGCGGCCCATCACGGGCGT
>CAJYVK010000239.1 GCA_913778455.1 uncultured Hymenobacter sp.
CTAGCCCGCTTTCGCCGGCCAGCCGCCCGGCCGGGCAGCGCACGGCTGCCCTTGCGTTGCCTTTTTTCGAAGATTTCACGCTGCCACGCGATGGCCAGCCCAGCGCCCTGCGCTGGCAAGACCCGACCACCAGCTATCCCGATGGCAACGGCCTCACCCAGCGCTACGTTGGCGGCGGGGCCTACGTGAGCAACCGCCTCGCCCGCGAGCCGCTCACGCGCGGAACCGTCACGCTCGACGGCCTGCGGGCCAACGGTCTGGCTTACACGCCCGGCTCGGCATCCATCTACAGCGCCACCGACACCCTCACCTCGCAGCCCATCGACCTGAGCGGCTACTCGACCAGTAGCAACCTCTACCTCAGCTACGCCTGGCAGGCGGGCACGCTGGCTGGCTCGCCCGTCGCGAATGGCACCGGCACGCCGGTATTTCTGACGCTGGAGTTTTTAGACAACGTGGGCCGCTGGAATAGCATCTGGACGTACAATGCGGAGGGGAAGACCACCGCATTTCGGCAGCAGATTTTCGCCATCAATCAGGCCGGATACTTGCACAGCGGCTTTCGGTTCCGATTTCGGGCCTCGGGCAACCGGGCGTCGAGCCGCGACGCCTTCGGGCTGGATTACATTTATTTGAATAATAACCGGACGGCCAGCGACACTACTTTTCAAGATATTGCCACCAGCCGGGGGCTGAGCAGCCCGCTCCAGAACTTCACGGCCATGCCCGCCTGGCAGTACGCCGCCAGCACGCCCAGCCCCCTCAATCCTGCCCTGACGACTACCGTCAACAACCTGCTGCCCAGCGGCAACCCTACGCCTATCAGCTGGCTGGGCACGGTGCGCGAGCTGAGCAGCGGCGGCTTTGGTGGGGGCACTTGGGTGGCCAACAATCAGCCCCTGCTGGCCGGGGCGCGCCAGGTCGTTATCAGCGGCGATGCGCGGACGGCCCCGCTGCCGGCCACTGGCACTTCCAGCCGCTACCGCTACACCCTGGCGCTGCAAACCAACGAAACCAACCCGCTCACCCTGCCCAACGACACCACTTACCGCGACCTGGAACTGGCCAACTACTACGCCTTCGACGACGGCACGGCCGAATCGTTCCTGACGCTGCCCGCCATCAGCGGCGGACCGGTTACGTACTACGCCTACCCCATTGTCGCGGCCAAAAGTGACCAGGTGCAGGCCATTCGGCTGGCCCCGATCTTCAATAACATCCCGCTGGCCCAGGGCGGCGAAAACTTCCAAAACCGCTCGGTCATCGTCGCCGTGTGGGCCGACAACAACGGCAAGCCCAGCGTGACTCCCCTCGCTACCCAAACGGGCGTGCTGACCAACTCTACCTCGGCGACGGGAGCGGGATTTGTTGACATCACTTTTAGCAAGCCGGTCTCCATAACGGGGCGGTTTTACATCGGCTACGGGCAGGTATCGGGCGGGCAGTTTTTGCCCTACGGCTTCGATTTGAACAATCCGACCACCGCGCCGCCGCTCTTCTATTTCGGCCAGAATAATACCTGGTCGCAGCCCACGCTTTCCACGCCGGGCACCATCATGATGCGGGCCGTGATGAACAATAACATCATCCTCGCTACGCAAACCCAGCAGGCAACCAACGCGCAGTTTGCGCTTTACCCCAACCCCGCCCCCACCGGCACCACGGTCGCCGTGAGCGGGCCGGCCTTCCGCAGCGCGGCGGTGCTCGATGTGCTGGGCCGCCCGGTGTGGCAGCAGCCCGCCGCCGAGGCCGGCCGGCCCACCCTGCGCCTGCCCGCCAGCCTAGCCGCCGGGGTCTACCTGGTGCAGCTAACTTTGCCCGACGGCAGCATTGCCACCCGCCGCCTAGCGGTGGAATAAGCCTTCATTTAATCCTACTCTCCCATGCCCGACATCACTTCCTCCGAGCTAAAACAGCGTCAGCAAGCCGGCGAAACGCCCACCATCATCGACGTGCGCGAGCCCTGGGAATTTGAGGAAAGCCGCATCGACGGCAGCCAGAATATTCCGCTCGGCACCCTGCCCACCAAGCTCGACGACCTGGAAGACCTCAAGGACCAAGAAGTTATCGTGCACTGCAAAAGCGGGGGCCGCTCGGCCTCGGCTAAGGCGTTCCTCACCCAGCAAGGATTTACCAACGTGCGCAACCTGGAAGGCGGCATCACGGCCTACCAGCAGTAATAACGCGAACTGTAGCGTAAGCTTTAGCTTGCGAGCGAGCGTAGCGAGCAATCACGTGAGCGAACGTCTGCCAACGCACCTGCTCGCTACGCTCGCTCGCAAGCTAAAGCTTACGCTACATTGTAGTTAGTCGCCCATCGGGCGCGTAGGCCAGCTTCCCCAGCTCGACGAGCTCGCGCAGGGCGGCGGTCACGGCTGAGGCCTCGGTGGCTGGGTAGTGAGTTACTACCTGGCGGGGCAGCAGCGGCGTGGCGCGCAACAACTCAAGCAAGGCTACCTGTAGCCCGGCGGTGCTTTCGGGCGCCTGCCGGGCTTTTTTGCGGGCCAGGCACACGTCGCACACGCCGCAGGCTGGCGCGTCGGGCTCGGCAAAGTAATCGAGCAGCTGCTGCTGGCGGCAGCGCGTGACGCTGATAGCGTAGTCGATAACGGCGGCAGTCTGGTACTCGGTGAGCTGCTTGGCGGCGCGGAGGCGGCGCTCGTCGAGCGGCAGCTTGGCAGCGTCGTAGCGCGGCGTGGTGAAGAGCGCCTGCGGCAGCTCGCGCCGGGGCTGGTAGTGCAGTACGCCAGTACTGTGCAGGTAGCGCAACTGGCGGGCAACGTCCTGGGTGCTCTGGCGCAGGTGCCGGGCCAGCGCACTTTCCGAAATTGCCTGAAACGCCACGAACAACTCGCCGCCGTAGAGCCGCAGCAGCGCCTTGATGAGCTGGTCGTGCTGGGCATTAGCCACCTGGAAGTGGTATAGGTCCTGCTGATTACTAATGAGCTGCACCCTGGCCGGCTGGTTTACGGCCTCGGTGAGCTGCACGAAGCCCTGCTGCTCCAGCATTTTGAGGGCGTGGTGTGCGTCGAGGGCCTTGAGCCGGTAGGTTTCGGCAAATAGCCCGAGGTCGAAGTCAAACGCGACCAATTCGCCGCCGCCCACGGCCGTGCGCGAGTAGTTGGCCAGCGCTTGGTACACGCGGCGCACCACATCGGGCGGGGGGTGGGCCAGCGTAGCTTGCCGCCGCAGGCTGTCGGCATCGGCCGGGCCGGTAAGCAGCACGGCGAAGGCGTAGAGGCCGTCGCGGCCGGCGCGGCCGGCCTCCTGGTAGTAGGCTTCGAGGGTGGCGGGCGCGTCGAGGTGGGCCACCACGCGCACGTCGGGCTTGTCGATACCCATACCAAAGGCGTTGGTAGCCACGATAATCCGCGTTTTATCGGCCAGCCAGTCTTGCTGAATGCGGGTGCGCTGCTCGGCGGGCAGACCGGCGTGGTAGGCGGCGGCGGGCAGCTTTTGCTGGCTCAGCCAGGCGGCCGTGTCCTCGGCCTGGCGGCGGGTGCGGGCGTACACGATGCCCGTTTTGCCGGGGCCCACGCCGCGCAGCACTTCCAGCAGGCGGCGCTGTTTGTCTTCGGTTTGCAGCACCGAATACGAGAGCTTGGGCCGGGCAAAGCTCTGGGTGAAAACACCGTAGCCGGGTCGGAAACCCAGCTTTTCTACGATGTCCTGCCGCACCTGGCCGGTGGCGGTGGCCGTGAGGGCAATGCACGGCACTTCGGGCGGCAATAGTTCGCGCAGCTCGGCAATGCGCAGGTAGGGCGGTCGAAAATCGTAACCCCACTGCGACAGGCAGTGCGCCTCGTCGATGGCCAGCAGGCCCACGCTCATGCGCGCCACCCGCGCCCGGAAGAGGTCGGTGAGCAGCCGTTCGGGACTGACATACAAGAACTTTACCTCGCGGCCGTACACGCAGTTGTCGAGCGCCTGGTCGATTTCCTGGTGGCTCATGCCCGCGTACACGGCTTCGGCCTTGAGGCCGCGCTTGCGCAGGTTTTCGACCTGGTCGCGCATGAGGGCGATGAGCGGCGTTACCACCACGCAAATGCCCGGCCGCGCCAGCGCCGGCACCTGGAAGCACACGCTCTTGCCGCCGCCGGTGGGCAGCAGAGCCAGCGCGTCGCGCCCCGCCAATACGGCCTCAATTATTTCCCGCTGGCCCGGTCGAAACTGCTGGTGGCCCCAGTATTGGCGCAGCAGGGCGAGCGGGTCGGCAGGAGCGGTAGGGACGGGCATATGGCCAAATTTACGGCGTACCCCGCTCCTACTACCCGGCCAGCGGCATTTTTACAGCCAGCCTAGTCCCGTCCCCAGCACCAACCCATTAATACCCAGCCAGCCGAGGCTATAGAGTACGGCTACTAAAACTAGTAGCCCGCCCGCCGCCCGCTTGGGCCAGTTGCCAGCTCGCCGCAGGCGCAGTCCCAGCCACCACAGTCCCACGCCGAGCGGAATGCTCAGCAGTTCCGCTAGCGCCAGGTTTCTATATTGAATCTTCGCTTCTTTTATCAGGGGAAAATCAATGGGCATAGCCAGAGGTTGAATGAGCGGGTTAAAGCTACGGGCCATCCTCCCCGATCCATTTCCGCACCAACAAAAAAAGCCCGGTACCTCGCGGCACCGGGCTCTTTCCATAAAGCTTTAACCTCACACTTAGGCCGCTACGGCCGAGGTACCCTCGCGGTCCTCGATGGCCTTGCGCAGCTTGGCGATGGCCTGGGTAGCGCG
>CAJYVK010000240.1 GCA_913778455.1 uncultured Hymenobacter sp.
TGTTTCAGTCGGGCTGGTTTGTGGAGGGGCTGCTGTCGCAAACGCTCATCGTGCACCTGATTCGCACCGAGCGCCTGCCCTTTTTTCAGAGCACGGCCAGCCGGCCGGTGCTGCTGCTCACGGGAGCCATCATGCTGGTCGGGCTGGGGCTGCCGTTTTCGCCGCTGGGCCGGGCATTGGGCCTGGTGCCACTGCCGCTGGGCTACTTCGGCTGGCTGGTAGGCTTTCTGCTGGGCTACGCCGTGCTCACACAGCTCGTGAAGCGCTGGTACATCCGCCGCTTCGGCGACTGGCTCTAGTCGGGGCTGCGCTTGCCGGGTAAGGTTGGCCGGGCGGTGGGGTAGGGGCGGGCCAGCCACCAGCCTGCTGCGCACTCACTCACTCACTCACTCACTCACTCACTCACTCACTTTCGTGTAGAAATCATGAAGTTGCCTTTCTTCTTTCCTCAAGCTTGCCAAGCGCGGCGGAGGATTGCTGGCCGTACTTTTGCCGGACGCATTGCCTGCACTTTTTACTCTTTTCGGTTGATGACTTTCTATTCTCGCCGGGCGCTGGTGGTGGCTGGCTTGCTGGCGCTGGCCGGCACCGCCTACGGCCAGGGAGCCGTAACGCCGCCCTCCTCGGCCACGCCGCTCAAGCCCCCGGCCGCCGCCTCGGCCCAGCAGCCTGTGCACATCGACAACGGCCAGCCCAACGACTACCACGGCTGGAGCCTGCACTTTCAGCAGACCATTATCCGGCAGTGGCACGCCAACTTTTCGGCACCCTACTCCGACAGCCTGAGCCTGCAGCCGCGCGAAAACGCGAAGATGTCGCTGACCACCACGCTCTACCTGGGCCGGCAGCTCTGGAAAAACGCCACCGTCATCTTCAACCCCGAGGTATCGGGCGGCAGCGGCCTGAGCGGAGCCTCGGGCCTGGGCGGGGCGCTCAACGGCGAAACCTTCCGGGTGGGCTCGCCCGAGCCGGTGCTCTACCTGGCGCGGCTTTACTTGCAGCAGCGCTTTGCGCTGGGGCCGGAAATGGTAGACGACGAAGACGATCTCAACCAAGTGGGCGGGCCGCGCCCGGTGCGCTACCTCAGCATCACGGCCGGTAAGCTGTGCCTGGCCGACTACTTCGACCAGAACAGCTATTCGCACGACCCGCGCACCCAGTTCATGAACTGGACGCTGATGAGCGCCGGGGCCTGGGACTACCCCGCCAACACCCGCGGCTACACCGTGGGCGGCGTACTCGAATACATCACGCCCGGCTTGGCCCTGCGCTTCGGCTCGACCCTGATGCCGACCTACGCCAACGGTCCCACGCTCGACTTCAACTACGCCAAGGCCCACGGCGAAACGCTGGAGCTCACCAAAACCTACCGCCTGCGCGGCCACCAGGGCACGGTGCGCGTGCTGGGCTTCCACAACGTGGCGGCAATGGGTAATTATTACCAAGCTCTGCGCTCGCCCTACGTGGCCGGCCGGCCCAACATCGAGAGCGTGCGCGTGGCCGGCCACGGCAAAACCGGCTTCGCGCTCAACGTGGAGCAGGAGCTGGGCCACGAACTGGGCATGTTTGGCCGCCTGAGCTACAACGACGGCAAGAACGAAACCTGGGCCTTTACTGAGGTTGACCAAAGTGCCTGCCTGGGCGTGGTGAGTACCGGTGCCCGCTGGCACCGCGCTACCGACCGCCTGGGCCTGGCCGCCGTGGTCAACGGCCTTTCGCCCGGCCACCGCGACTACCTGGCCGCCGGCGGCTACGGCTTCATGCTCGGCGACGGCCGGCTCAACTACGCTCCCGAGTTCGTCACGGAGCTGTACTACAGCATCGACTTCCCGAAGTACCACGCCGCCATCACGCCCGACTACCAGCTGGCCGTGAACCCCGGCTACAACCGCGACCGCAGCGGCCCCATCCACGTGGTGGCGCTGCGGCTGCACGTCGAATTTTAAGGTAGCCAATTACCTTTATGAGGCAACTCTCGTGCACGCAGCCATGACGCCCATTACCCAGTTCTCGCAGCTTGACCTGACTAAAACGTACACCTACGCCGACTATCTGACGTGGAAGTTTGACGAGTTTGTTGAACTGATCAAGGGCAAGGTGATGCGGCCGATGGCAGGGGCAAGTATGCTACACCAGCGGTATTCCGTGCGGATTTCGGCCAGTATTTATCAGGCGCTGAAAGGTAGTACCTGCGAAGTGTTTACCGCACCCTTCGATGTGCGGTTGGTGAAGACGGGCGCCAATGGTGACCAACAGATACGCACGGTGGTGCAGCCGGATATCTTCGTGGTCTGCGATCCCGGCAAGCTTGACGACCGGGGCTGCGTGGGAGCACCCGATTGGATTATTGAGATTGTGTCGCCGGGAAACACGGCGCACGATACCAAAACCAAGTTTGACCTCTACGAAGAAAATGGGGTACTGGAATACTGGATAGTATACCCCGGCCACAAAACGGTAACAGCTTTCCTGCTCGAAGACGGCCAATACAAAATAGCCGGCGAGTACACCGAGCCCGGCGCCATGCCCGTAGCGGTGCTGCCCGGCCTGAGCCTGGAGTGGGCTGAAATCTTCGCGGCAAGCTAGCCAACCAACCCGGCTTATATTTGCAACCCCCTGACCGGCAAGGTGTCCTTGCCGGTCTTTTATTGTTGCCTGATGAAGAAAGTTGTATTGGCGCTGGCCCTGCTGGCCGCGCTGCCGCTGCGCCTGTGGGCGTGG
>CAJYVK010000241.1 GCA_913778455.1 uncultured Hymenobacter sp.
GAAGCGGTAGAGATGCTTCGGCAAGCGGACGCCAGATGAGCATGACCGACGTTTTGTGTAGGGAGACTGCCCAGGCAGCTTCAATTTTTACTTGCTCATTTCTACTGCTGTAAGCAGGCTACTTCGCCTTGTGCAGCAGGATGTCGCCATTCATCGTTTGCAGCGTGATTTCGGCTCCGCCGCCGTTCAGGGTGCCGTAGGTCCAGGCATCGGTGCTGAGGCGGGCCGGCCCTTGCTGCCCCGTGCGGGTTGCGGGGGCGGCGCGTTTTTCGAGGGCTACGTCGAAATCGCTGTACACTTGCCCATAGCTCGATTTCAGCTTGAGCGTAGCCTTTGTGGTCGCTGGCAGCGTCACGTCTACTTTGCCGGTGAGCGACGAGAACGCCATGGGCGCCCCCGCCGTTACCTTGCGGAACGTCACCGTTAGGTTGCCGTTCACGGTGTTGGCCAGGGCCGGGCCGCTTACCTGGTTGAGCACGATGGCCCCGTTGACGTTGGATACTTCCAGCTCCCCCTGCACATTTTCCACCACGATATCCCCGCCGTCCAGGGTGCCCAGCTTGAGGGAAAAGCTCAGGGGTACCTTGATGGTCAAGTCGATAGACTGCCGAAAGGAGTCGGCCGTAAGCTCCACGTGGTTGTTTTTTTCCGCCGCCGTCAGGTTCAGCGGGCTCGTGGTGGCGAGGCGCTTCATGCCGGGCGGGGCAGCCTTCTCCGCCCTGGGCTTCCCCGCCGGGCGGGGTCGGCCCGCGGCTTCGACGACGATGCGCTTGCCGCCGTAGCCGCTCACGTGCAGGGAGCCGCTTACCAGCTTTACTTCCAGGGAGCCCGGCTTATCCGGGGCGGTCAAGTCAACAGTAAGCTGCTCTTTGGGGGCATCTTGGGCGGCGGCCTGGTGGGTCGCGCTGCCCAGCCCCAGGGCGAGCAGCAGCCGGTGCGCCGGGCGGAAAACAAAGGAATAGGTCATGGAAGCAGGGTGGAAGCTGACCAGCTAGCGGTGGCTGATGGTCACGTTGCCAGTAAGGGTTTCGAAGCGCAGGTCGGGTCCCCCGGCGCCAAAGCGTACGGCCGTCTCTTTGCGCGGCAGATAGGGGCTGGCTGCGAGTGGGCCGTCCTTGGCGGCTGCCACTGGCCGGGCGAGCACGTTGGCCGTCGCAAAGTCGGTGTAGAACTCGCCCCGCAGGCTGGTGAAGGTAGCGTTCGCTCCCAAGCTAGCGGGGTAGTGCACGCGAATATCCCCGTTGATCGTGCGGTAGGACGACGCGCCGGCCGGTGCCGCGGCGTAGGTCGCGGCGATAACCCCGTTGACAGTTTGCGCCTGCGTGGTTCCCTGCACGTTAAGCAGGGTAATCCCCCCGTTGACGTTGCTGATGGCCAGCGGACCCGTCACGTCCCGCACGTTCACGGTCCCGTCGTTGATAGTCGAGAGATGCAGCTGGAGCTGGTAGGGCACCTTTACCACGAAGTCGAACGCGTAGCGGTAGGGAGCCGGTTGCTGCTCGGCGGGCTGGTGGTGCGGCCGCGAGTCGAACGGTGCCGCTAGGTACACCAGGACGCTATCGCCGTGCTGGGCAAAGCCGGGCTGCGCCTCGCGCAGGCCGAGGGCCAGCGCGGCGGGGTCGTCGGCGCGGATGGTCTTGGTAGCTTCGACGAGGACCTGGCTGCCTGCGTAGCCCTGCACGGGTACCGAGCCGCTTATGTTGTAGAGGGCCAGCGTGCTACGGGCCGCCGCGGCGGGCAGACTAAACGCGTGGCTGCTGCGCTCGGTCGCTTCCCGGCCGGGGCTGGACTGCGCCCGGGCGGCGGTACTAGCTAGCAATAGTATCAGCAGACTTAGGCGGCGAAGGAGGCGCTGGCGCATGGGGAGAGGGAAGAGAAGGCGCGGTGGACCGGCCGGTGGAAATGAATTGAATCGTTTGCTCAAGCTTGTTTTTCACCGTCGCGTCCAGGTCGGCCCGCTGCAAGAGCGCGCGCAGCGGCGGCACCGAACGACGCTCCTGGAGCTGGGCCATCAGGTCGGCCAGGGCCACCTGCACCAGCGGCGACGTTTGGTGGGGCAGGGCGTGCACCAGGCCCAGGCGCACCGCCGGGTCGTGCGCCAGCGGTGCCAGGGCTTCGAGGGTCGCCAGCCGCACATTCACGTTGGCGTCTTGGTTGAGGGTGCTGAGCAGCGCGCTTACCACCCGGGTAGTGGGCGTCGGGAGTTCCTTGGTATAGCTCACCGCCCGCAGCCGCTCGGTGGCGGAGGAATTCTCTAGCAGCGTGAGCAGCAGTACTTGGCGTAGCTGGCCGACCTGGGCCGCCAGCGCCGCTACCTGCGGCTGGTCGGCTTCGGTCGGCCGCGGGGGCGTGTGCAGCCAATAGCCCGCGCCCATTCCCAAGCCTAGTAAGCTTAGGCTGTAAGCGAGGCGCAAGGCCGGGCGCGGCAGCGGGAAAGCCCGCAGCCACTGCCAGAGGCCCGCCCCCGAATGCGTGGGGGCCGGGGCTGCTTCGAAAGCAGCCAGCATGGCGTAGAATTCGGGGCGCAGCCGGGCACTGGGCTCGGGCACCGGCAGCCGGCCCAGGGCGTGCCACACGCGCTGCGTAGCCAGCAGCTCGGCCTGGCAGGCAGGGCAGGAAGCCACGTGCGCCTCCAGGGCGGCGTGTGCAGCCGCGGGTAGTTCGTGCGCCAGGTAGGCCGCTAGCTGTTGGTGAGCAAAGTCGCAGGTCATAATCAACTGTAAGGAGCTTAGCGTGCGAGGCGCAGGTAAGCAGTTTTCAATTCGCCCAGCGCCCGGTGCACGCGCACTTTGATCGCGCCTTCGGTGGTCTGTAGTAGCCGGGCTATCTCGGCGTATTTCAACTCCTGAAACCGGCTCAGCAGTAGCACTTCGCGGTTGTCGGCGCTCAGGCAAGCCAGGGCGCGGTGCAGCTGCGCCACCTCCTGGGCCTGTTCCAGGTCGGCATCGGCGACGCGGCCGCTCTCGAGGTAGTCGGCTAAGTCGGCTACGTCGGTGTGGTGGGCGGCGTGGCGATTCTTCCTGACTTCGTCAGCCAGCACGTTGCGGGCCAGGTGGTACATCCAGGTGCGAAACTCGCCGTCGCCCGTGTAGGTGTGGCGGTATTTGAGCATGCGGTAAAACACCGTTTGCACCAGGTCTTCGCTGACGTCGGCGCGCCCCAGCATGTGGTAAAGGAAGCGGAACAACGGGCGGTGGTACCGCTCGAAGAGCAAGCCCATCCGGTGCACGTCGCCCGCTTTTACCTGGAGCATTAAGGCAGTATCTGATAGCGCGTCCAAACAAAGGCCAGGGGATAGGTGACGTAATCGATAGTGGACACCGCGCTGTTTTGCGAAGGTTACATGCCCACCGTATTTTTTTAAGAATAAAACCAGCGGGAGGCCGGGCTACCAGCAACTGGCAGTGCCGGCCGGGGGCGGCTTCGAGCCGATTGGTCGGTACGGTCGGGTAGCGTCCGGCAACAGAAGTGAGCATTAAAAATGAGCAATTAAAAATGAGCAAGCCACTGACCTGCAAATTTTTAATTGCTCATTTTTAATTCACCCCAAAGGTGTGCAATAACCCGGAGACCGCCCCAAGTGGCTCTACGTAGCGTCAGCCAGGGTCAACTGCTGCATGTAGGTTGCTAGTTCGCGCGCCTGCTGATCCGGGCTGGCAGCCAGGGCCTCCCGAATGCGCCGCTGCTCGTCGGTCGTTTTGTTCTGGCTGAGCTTCCACTGGCCCTGCAACTCGGTAACGGTCAGCTCAAACGCCACGATGCCCTGCAGCAGCCCAGCCTGGTAGCCGGAGGGCAACCGGTCCCACTGGGGCTGGTAGCCCGCCTCGTACTGGGCAATGGTCGCCGCCATGATGTCCAGCACCCGGGTCGGCTCCGTGACGAGCTGGACGGGCCCGGTGGCGTGCACGGCCACGTAGTTCCAGGTGGGTACGCTACGCTCCTGCTCGTAGTGGGTCGGCGAGATGTAGGCGTGCGGCCCGCTAAACACCGCCAGGGCCGGGTTCCCCGCGAGCTCGCGCCACTGCGGATTGGCCCGGGCCAGGTGGCCCACCAGGCGCAGCTCCTCGCCGTGCTGGGTGACCAGGAGCGGCAAATGCGTAGCGAGGGGCCACTGCCCCGCCGTAAACACGGTGGCAAAGCTGTGGCGCTGCATAAAGGCCACTAGCTCAGCGTGGTTTGACTGCTGAAAAATAGGACGGGTGTACATGGCCGCTTACGTGGTGCGCTTGAGGAGAAAAGCATTGTCGACGGCCTGCATCCCCGCCGTCGGGTAATACCCCATCGCGGCCGGCACCGAAAGTAGCAGCAGCATGCTTTCGTCGCTCACGGCTTCTTTGGTTAAGGCAATCAAGCGCCGCCCGATGCCCTGGCGCTGGTAGTCGGCCCGCACGGCGAGGTCGGAGAGGTAGGCGCAGTAGCAGAAATCGGTGAGCGTGCGGGAGAGGCCCACCAGTAGCCCCTCATCCCAGGCCGTTACCAGCAAGGACGCTTGCTGGATCATCTTGGTCAGCCGGGGCAAGTCTTCCACCGGCCGGGCTAGCCCGGCGCTGCGGTAGAGGTCCGCCACTTGGGCGGGGGTGGGGAGGAGCGTGCGGGAGTAAGTAATTTTCGCCATTCAAGGGGGAGCAACTAGGTAGATCGGAAGAGCACACGTCTGAACTCCAGTCACTGCATACAATCGCGTATGCCGGC
>CAJYVK010000242.1 GCA_913778455.1 uncultured Hymenobacter sp.
GTTGACACACGAGCCACCCGTGCCGGTGGTGCTCTTTGCCCGGGTGAGCAGCGAGGCCCAGGACTTCGGCCGGCAGCTGCGCGACCTGGAGCGCCACGCCGCCCGCGCCGGCTACCAGGTCGTGGCCACGATCGCCGAGAAGCTGAGTGGCTCGCGCCGCAGCCGGGCCAAGCGCCCCGACCTCGACCAACTGCTGGCCCTGGCCCGCGGCGGTACCGTGCGCCAGGTACTCGTCACCGAGCTGAGCCGGCTGGGCCGCCGCGCCCGCGAGGTGCGCCAGGTGGTCGAGGAGCTGGCCGACCTGAACGTGTCGGTCTTCGCCCTCAATATCCAGCTTGCCTCGCTGCTGCCCGACGGCAAGCCCAACCCCATCGCCCGCCTCATCATGACCGTGCTCATGGAAGTGGACGAGATGGAAACCGAGCGCCTGGGCCACCGCATCAAGAGTGGGCAGGAAAAAGCCTACGCGGCCGGGGCGCAGAAGGGCCGGCCAGTGGGTACGGTGCAAGATTCAAAGAAACTGGTAGCCAAATACCCGAAAGTGGTCAAGTATTTGGAAGGCGGCTTATCCGTGCGCGAAATTGCTAGGCTGGCCCACTGCTCGACTAATACCGTGCTCAAAGTCAAGGCCGCACTTTCGTCCTAATTCCTGGCGTTTCCAAGCTGAATCTTTGATGAGGAATTCTACCCCCCTCGCCGTGAGCAAGCTCCCCACTTTTGCCATTCCCGTACGTGCCCACGTGCGCCAATACATGCTGCACGAGATTGGTGCGCAGCAGCCCCACCCCGTGCACCAGAATACGCTCATCGGGCGGGTGGTGCGCATGATGGTCGAAAAGCAGCCCTATCGCCAGCTGCGCCCGGTTGAAAAGCAGGAGGGCTCGGCCTACCAGCTCACCCTGCCCACGGCCCTGCGCCACTACACGCTCACGGCCGAGTCGGCCAAGCAGATTGGGGAGATGTACGAAAAGCTCTTTCAGCAGGAGCTCATTATGTTCGTCAAGGGCCACATCGCGGCCAGCCAGAACGAGCGCGAGGCCCTGCGGCGCTTCTGCAAGCTCTACAACATCGACCCCTCGGATGCTGACTTGGAGATGCTGCGCAAGGTCTACCGTGACTACAAGGACAAGGTACTGCGCGAGAACGGCCACTACCATTTGCTCTACGGCCCAGGCCGCGCCGAACTGCTGAGCGACTTCGCGATTGCGTCCTAGAAGCGGGTAAGGGGGCAGCGTTCCTTTACCCTATGCAAAACACACTGCCCGATTTTATCGCCTACTTCCGCACCCTGGCCACCGAGCACGTGGGGCTGAAAGACTTCGTGCTGGGGCCGACCCAGCGCATCATTGCCGGCTCGCGGGACGGGTTGAAATACCCGCTGCTCTGGCTGGAATTGCCCTCGCTGGCCCTGCTCGACAAGGATAGCACCTCGCCCCAGGGCAAGCGCCACGCCGCGCTGGTGGTGCTCGACAGCGCCAGCCTCAAGGATTACGCCGACCAGGATGCCAAGTGGGCCAGCACCGAGGCCCTGGCCCTGGACGTGCTCAGCCGCATGCGCCGCGACTACAAGCTGCGCGAGTTTCTAGGCTTCGAGCTGGACGGCATCCTGCTCGAAGCCGTGGCTACGCTCACCCAGGCCGGAGAAATCGGCTGGCGCTTCGAGTTCAGCCTGACCGATTTCGTGCCACTCAAATACGACGCTGCCCGCTGGCAGTAAGCAGCGCATGAGCTACATCGAGGTAAATACCACCTGGAAAGTCGTCGGCAACGGCGGCGGGGGCAAAACGGCCACCGGCAGCGGCACGGCCTTCAACACTGCTACCAAGCAGATTGAGCAGTGGAGCACCACGCGCAACCTGGCTCTCGCGGACCCCGAGCCGCCCGACGTGCACCTGGCCGTCGGCGAGTTGCTGTTAGTAGAATGCGACACGAATTATACGGCCACCAAATACATCTACGACGGGGGCACGACCGTGCGCATCGAAACGGAGGCCAACAGCAGCTTTTGCAACTACGCCCCGCCGCTTACCTGTAACCTGGGCACGGCCACCGTGCAGCAGCAGGCCACCAGCGCCGGGGCGACGCTCACGGTGCAGGTGAGCGGCACCTTCAATAAGGACGGGGCGTACAGCCTCGACGGCGGGGCCGAGCAGAGCAGCCCGATCTTCACCCAGGTAAGCGCTGGTGCGCACGCGCTGCTCGTGCGCGATACGGGCCTGGCCGGCTGCGAGCGCACCGTCAACATCACCGTCGTGCTGCCGCCCCCGGTGCCCAGCGGCCCGCCGCCGCTCGTGGTACCGCCCGGCCCGGCCCAGGGCGTGGACTTCGTGCAGCAGCCGCTCTGGTTCACCGTGGCCAGCGCCCTGGCCGGGGGCCGCGTAGAGTTGGAGCTGTGGGCCGAGTCGAGCCACGGGGCCGAGGATTTCACCCTGGTGCACACCCTGCGCAAAGTCGCCAGCGCGACGGGCGACGTGGCCTTTCGGCTCGACTCGCTGCTGCTGCCGCTGCTGCGGGCCTTCGAGCCCGTGCCGGCTAGCGCCGCCAGCCGCTGCACCACGAGCCTGGTCAACTACCTCGTGCGCACGGCCAGCTACGACGCGGCCGGCGTGGCCACCTACCAGGTGAGCCCCCTGCGCACGGCCCTGCGCGGCGGGCTGCCGGCCGAGTGGCAAGACCGCGACTACTTCCAGCTGCGCCACAGCCTGGCCCTGGCACCCGCCCTGAGCTGGCAGCCGGCCGGCCCCGGCTTCTACGCCACCGGCCAGGCCAAGGCCGTGACCTACCAGCAGCCCGAGTGGCTGTGCTGGCTCTGCCCCGTGGACGTGCCCGACCTGCGCGTGGCTCGCAGCTACGACCAGGGGCCGGGCACGGTGGCCATCGTGGACTACGAGCCCCTGCCCGCTGCCCCGGGCCGGGGCTGGCTATTCCAGTTGCTGGCTATCCCCCTGGCCCCGGCCCGCCCCGGCTTCACGCGCCTGCTGGTGCAAGTGGAAACCGCGGCGGGCGTGCCGCTGAGCCAGCCCGCCTGGTACACGTTCGTCGAGGAATCGCCCCGCACCCGCTACCTGCTCTTCACGAACTCCGTGGCCGGGCTGGACACCTTGCGCTGCGAGGGCCGGTTGGAGGCCACGCTCGAAGCCACGACCGAAAAGACGGAGCGGCCCGCCGTAGCCGGGGCCAGTGCGCCGGCCGCCGACCGGCAGGTGACCGACCTCTCGGCCAGCCGCAAGCTCAAGCTCACCACCGGCTGGCTCACGGCCGCCGAGCTGGCCTGGGTGCAGGAGCTGGTGCTCAGCCGCGAGCTGTGGCTGCTCGTGGAGGGGCACTTGCGCCCGCTCGACTGGAGTAAGCGCAGCCTGGCCGCCTTCAGCGATGAGCCGGGCCTGCGCAAGCTGATCCTGGAAGTTGACTACGCCTACGCCCCCACTGCCTATGCCCCTGGAATTTACTAGCGCCGGCCAGCCCGTGCACCTCTCGCCCGGCACCAGCGTGCAACTGGAGCTTAACTCTCCCCTCTTCGACGAGGATACGCTCAAGGGGAGCTTCTCGTACTCGTTCAACGTGCCGGCCGTCCCCAACGGCCCGCTCTACGGCTTTCCTGAGCGGCCCGACGGGGCCAGCCGGCCCGGGGCGCAGTTGCCGGCCGAGCTGGGCCTGGATGGGGTGCCGCTGCTCACGGGCTCGCAGCGCCTCAAGTCGGCCTCGGTCAGTAAGTACAGCGTCAGCTTCCAAGCGGGCCTGTCGGGGGCGGGCCTGAGCGAGCGGCAACTCTCCTCGTTCAGCTACGGGGGCCTGCGCGCAGTGCCGCGTTGGGTCACGGTGGGCTCGACGCGGATACCGGGCCTGCCGCTACATGCCAATGAGGTCGTGGCCAACCCGGGGGGCTACGGCTACGTGTTTGCCCCCCTGCGCAACGACTTCGTGACGGACGTGCAGAAGGCCACGCCCGGCTACGACCCAACCCTTATTAAGCCGCTGGCATACCCCTACGAGGGCGTTAATAAGTGGACAGTCAATCTCTTCTCGTTGTTCGACTTGCCGGTTGATGGCACCTTTGGCTTTGACCTGGACTTTGGCATGCCGGGGGCCGTGGTCACGGAGAAATACAAGGTGCTATCCAAGTACTGCCCCTTCCCGCGCCTGCGCTACGTGCTGCAATGCGTGTTCGAAGAAAGCGGCCTGCTGGTAGACCTGCCGCACCTGCTGCCCGGCGAGCTGGGCGACCTGGTACTCGTCGGCAATGCCTTGCTCGTAGACCGGGGCGATGCGGCCACCACGCGCTTCAGCCTGGCCGACGTGGTGCCGGCGCTGACCGTGGCTGAGCTACTGGCGGGCCTGCGCCGCGACCTGGGCCTCGTGGTGTACGTGGACCCGGCCACCGGGCGGGTGCGCTCCACTTCCCTGGCTGAGCGCGTGGCCCCCAGCGCCCCGGCCCTGGACTGGAGCAGCCGCCTGGCCGGCCCGCCCGAGGTGAGCGTGGACCAGATCGAGGGCCTGACGCTGGCCACGCACGTAGACGGAGCGGACGAGCTGACCAAAGACCTGCGCGAGCAGCAGCCCGACCCGAGCCGGGTGCTGCCGGCCGTGGCCACCGTGGCCGACCTGCCGCCCACGGCCGTGATCCTGACGGAGCAGCCGGTTAATGGGCAAGTCCGGCTCGTACGTGAGTTGGATTACTTCTACAGTTGCACGCTGGCCTACCTGGACGGGGTGCGCGTGACGCTTACCTGGACGCCGCTGGTAGCCGCCCTGACGGAGATAGCGGTCAACGGCGGGGGCGAGGTGCAGGAGCAAGCTAGCTGCTACACGTTGGAGCGCCCCACCGAGGTAGACTACCAACAGCCCTACACGGCCCTGATTCCGGCGATCGCGCAGGCCCCTTTCGCGGCCGACCAGGTGGGGGCGCAGGCCGTGGAACGGAGCGCGGCCCTGCGGCTGCTCTTTTACAACGGCCTCCAACCCCTCAGCGGCGGGCCGCACTATTACCCGCAGCTCTCGCACCGCAATGCCAGCGGTACCTACTCGCTGCGCCTGAGCGGCGCGGCGGGCACTTACGCGCAGTGGCTACGAGACTGGCTGCCGGTGAAGCTGGCGGCCAGCAGCTACAAGCAGCCGCTCTTGCTCACGCCCCTCGACCTGGCCCGGCTCGACCTGAGCCAGCCGCTGCACCTGGCCGGCGTGCCCTACCTGGTGCGCAAGCTCTCGGCCACCGTGCCGCTGCAAAAACCCGTAGCGGCCGAGCTGGTACGCCTGTTCTAAAACGGGCCACGGGATACGGCAATTGGGTAAAAAGCGGCCGGGCTCCCGAAAAAATAAATTTGCCAGTTCCGGCCCAGGATTTGCCAGTTTCGTCCCAGGCTAGCCGGTGGACGGTGAGAGCGTAGCCAGGCAGTTGCCAGTCGGCCCACCGGGGCGGGCTGGCAATTGCCGGTTTTGGGCCGGGCGGCAAGGGGCCTACTACCCGGCGGGGTAAAAGTGCTTCTTGGCCGGCATGAACGTATCCCTCCTTCTCAAACGCTCGCCCTCGGCCCACGGCTGCACCATCGGCGAGCTACTGCTCAACGGCAAGTTTTTCTGCTACACCCTCGAAGACGTGGTACGCCCGGTGGGCCAGCACGTGGCCAACGAAACGGCCATCCCAGCCGGAACCTACCCCGTGACCATTACCCGCAGCCCCACCTTTAAGATGCTCACTCCGCGTCTGGGTGGAGCACTCGCTGGCCGGGGGGTACTCATCCACCCCGGCAACGTGGCGGCCGACACGCGGGGCTGCATCCTAGTGGGGCTGGCCAAGCTGCCGAGCAATACCAAAATCTACCAGTCGCGCGAGGCATTCGAGCGGCTCATGGGTCATCTGCTCAACGCGAGCACCATCACGCTCACCATCCAGTAAGGCCGTGCTGCTGCCCCTGCCCCCCAACGACTGCCCCAACACGGCCGGCGTGCGTGCCCTGCGCGTGTGGCCGGCCAGCAACGTGCGCCTGCCCGCGTACACGGGCAGCAACCTGACCACGCCCATCACCCTGCTCGACAAGGACAACTACGCCAACATCTGGTTTGCACCGGACTCGGCCAGCTTCGACGAGGCCGAGGACTTCGAGGCGGCTGGTTCCTTCTACAAGCCCCAACTGCAACTCGTGCTACTGCGCGACGCGCCCGACTTGCAGGAGGCAATTGCCCGGCTGCGGGCCGTGCGCTACTTCGTGGCAGCCTACGCCGACGGCAACGGCCTGACTAAGCTCGTGGGCACGCCCGACCACCCGCTGCGCTTGACGGTGGGCCTGGAAACTGGTAAGAAGCCCACTGACCGCAACGGCTATCCGCTCGTGTTTGCCGGCCTCACGCCCCAGCCGGCTCCTTTTTACCTGGCCCAGCCCGTGGGCGTGGTGCCCGTGCGCCGCGCCTTCTCGGCGGGCTTCTCCTTTGGCTTTAAGTAAAATGTCTGCTCAACTCCGCCCCGACCTGGCCGCCGCCATCGAGCTGCGCTTTCCTGATAACCTGACCGGCGACATTACCCCGGCCGACGTGCGGGCTTTCCTGCACGACCTGCTTGATTCGGTGCTGCTGGCCGACGCGCTGCCAACGAGCCCCGTGGCCACGAAGCTGGAGGTGAAGGCTCTCTCCGACGCCCTCTCGTTTCCTTACACGGCCCTGACGATCGGCCCTACCACGACCTGGGACGTGCTGGGCCTGCGGCACGGGGCCGCCTCGCTGAACCTGACGGCCAGCACCACGCTGGCGCTGGTCAACGCCGCCAACGGCTTCGTGGGTGCCCTGTGCGTCATCAACGTGAGCAATGGCCCGCTGAATCTGGAGCTGCCCGCCGGCTGCTACGGCCCGAAGAATTACAACCTGACCCTGGCCGCCGACGAAGTGCGCCTGTTTGGTGTGACGAAAACACATGGCCCGCTGTGCTTTAACTCCGAAATTTACTACCCGCAGTAATGTTTGTCCTGAACGCTCAGAATGGCCTCCATACGGGGGGCTACACGTTCGACAACGCTTTGGTCGTGCTGGACGCAACGGACGCGGGCAGCCTGGTGCAAAACGCGAACGGGCTCAAGCGCTGGCGCGACGGCAGCGGCAAAGACAACGACGTGATTGCCGCTGCTGGGGGCGAGCCGCTGGTAACGAACGATGGGGTACAGTTTACCGGCAACCGGAGCCTGGAGCTCGCGGTACCGCTGTTCCCGAGTTCGGCGCAAGCCTACCCCGAATGGGGCGTTGTTGCCCTCTTCACGCCGCAGAATCAGGCTAATCAGCATAATTACGCGTCGCTGTTCGCGCCGTCCAACACGGCCAGCGGCAACACCAATATCCTCTTTATTGCCGATGGACAGTGGGGCGTAGCGGCGGGCGGCAGCGGGTTTCCGCGCATCGGGGCCGTCACCGAAAACGCCGACCAACTACTTATCATCTCTTCGTCCAAAGTCCGGCAATCCGTAGAGGCGCATTGTACGGGCACTGGGGACAGCGTAGCCTACTCGGGGAGTATAGATAACGGCATCTGGAATTTTGGGCTGGGCTACGGCATGCAAGGCACGCTCAAGCTGTTCGCGCTGCTCAGCTACGCCCCAACCTACGCCCAGCGCCAGGCCCTACGCCAGCAGATCAGCGCCCAAACCGGCCAAGCCCTGTAAGTCCCCTAAACCCGTCCTACGCCTAGCCTGCGAAAAAAGCAATCATTGTAGACCACCCCGCCGGGTGGTCTACTTGCTTATGTACGATTTGCTCACCAGCTCCTGCTGGGCCTTAGAGGCGAAGTTCTACGCGCTGGCCAAGGGCCGCATCCTGGCCCGGCTGGGCAAGGGGCTGCCGGCGCTCTCGGCCGACGAGGCCCGCCCACGTCACTACGCCCACGTCGATGCCCAGGGCTACCCTACCATGTGGGTCACGCAGTCCGGCGAGCTAGCCGGCCTGGCCGTACAGCTGCAGGGCCACGGGCTGAATCTGGCCTCGGGCATTGCCCAGGTGCTGGCCGGCCGCAGTGGTGGGGCCAGCTCGGCTAACACGTCGGGCTCGAAGGTGGCTGTCATTCCGGTGCAGGGGGCCATCCAGAAGCGCGGCGGCATGTGCTCGCTGGGCACTAAAGACCTGGTGGCCCAGCTCAACGCGGCCAACCGCGACCCCGAGATTGCCGCCATCGTGCTGGATATCGACTCGCCCGGTGGGCAGGTCGATGGTACCGAAGAGTTTGCCCAGGCCGTGGCCGCCTCGGGCAAGCCCGTGGTAGCCTACATCGACGGGCTGGGGGCCAGCGCCGCCTACTGGATTGCCTCGCAGGCCGCTCACATTTTCATCAACAGCGCCAGCACGGGCTACGCCGGTTCGCTGGGGGTGCTGTGCATGAGCATGGACCAATCGGCCTTCCTGGAAAAGCAGGGCGTCAAGGTCGAGATTCTGCGCTCCAGCCGCGCCGTGGACAAAGCGCGCCTCAACCCCGTGGAGCCGCTCAGCGACGCGGTACGCGCCCAGGTGCAGGCCGACCTCGACCAGATTGCCGACACCTTCATCTCGGCCGTGGAGAAGGGGCGCGCCGGCAAGTTGAGCACTAAGGAGGACGTGTTCACGGGCAAGGTCTACCGGGGTGCCGATGCGCTCAAGTACGGCCTGGTCGATAAGGTCGGCTCGCTACAAGATGCTGTCAATCAGGCCGCCAAGCTCGCTCAATCGGGCGGCGGCAAATCTGCTTCTCTCTTCACCCAAAACTTTACTTCCGCCCTATGGCACAATACCCCAAAATCCTAGGCTTGCTGGGCTTAGGCTCTGATAAGGAGGCGCTGACTGAAACGCACATGCAGGCTGCGGAGAATAAAATCACGCAACTGGAGCAAGGCAAAACGGATGCTGATCAGCGTGCTCAAACGGCTGAGGCATCGCTCACTACTGCCAATGAGGAGCTGACCAAAGTCAAGGCTTCGCTCGCCACCGAACAGGGCAAGGTGGCCACCCTCCAAGGGTGGAAGCAAAAGCAACAGGCCGTTGACGGCCGCGAAGAAGACGACAGCAACACGCTCGACGACAAACCCGAAGCACTGGAGTCCTGGGAGCGTGCCGCCGCCTCGACCATCGCCAGCACCAAAAAGCGCCTGGGCGAAAAGTAGGCCACCGCTAATTTATTCACTTACCAATTCTTAGCTACCCGTTTCCGGCATAACTAGCCGGCACCCCTAGCAATGGCAGACAAAGCAATCGACTTCTCGGGCCTCGGCCCCAAAATCCAGAGCTACACCCTGCGCGAAGCAGCCGCGCTGCTCTCGACAATGCTCATCACCAATCAGTCGTTCCTCAACTACATGGGGCTCTACAACGACGTGACCGATGAGATGGCCCTGACGCAAATGTTCGTTTCGTCGGTGCTCCAGCCCGGCGGCAAGGACACCTTCGACCCGAAGGGCACGGTGGGCTTCAAAAACCGCATCGGCAAGGTGCGAGCCTGCAAAATCGACTACACCCTCACGCCCACTACCATCAACGCGATGTGGAAAGGCTACCTGGGACGCATCAACAAGAGCAAGCGCGGCGACGTGTACGACGTGCCGTTCCAGCAGGATATCATGACCCGCCTGGCCGAGAAAGCCAAGGAAGAGCTGCACCTGGAGGCCGTGTTCAAGGGGGTATACAACGCCGAAAAGAAGCAGGCCAACCGCGTATTTGACGGCATTCTGCCGCTGCTGGCCCAGGCCGGCGTATTGAAGGCCAGCCAGATTTATGCCGGTGCGCCCATCACGGCTTCTAACGCCATCGATCAGATGGAGGCCGTAGCCGACCTCGTGCCCGCGCACCTGGTCAACACCGACCTGGTGATGCTCGTGGAACCCACGGCCGCCAAGTTCTACAACCGCGACTACCGCGGTACGTTCGGGGGCAACACGAACAACACGGGCGGCTTCGAGCACCAGACCATCGACGGTACCAACATCAAGATTGTGCCGGAGCCGGGCCTGGCCAACACCTGGGCCGTTATCTGCACACCCCGCGAAAACTTCGTGTGGATGACCGGCCCGCTGGGTGGCGGCCCCAACTCGTTTATCGTCGAGAAGAACAAGCGCAACATCGACATCATGGCCGACTTCGAGGCGGCTCCCGACCTGGCCATTGCCGAGCTGGTGTGGACCAACCAAGCCGCCCTCGATTCCGGCGCGGCCTTGGTCGCTGCCGAGAAGACAGAGCCTGCATAGGGAAACCAGCCCCGGCTGCCCAGCGGCTGGGGCCTTTGCTGCCTGATTGCCTGCTTCTCATCCCGTACCATTTTTCTCTTTATCTCAGTACTATGTGCATCAAAACGCCCATTTCGGCCATCGAAGTGGATGACTGCCCCAACGCTGGGGGCCTCACTAACCTACACGTGATTCGCCGGCGCGACATCGACGTATTTCCCACAGTTGATGCCGACGGCGTGACAATCAGCACAGCCATCGTGCCCAAGACGGGTGCCAAGTTCGTACCTTGGGACTTCGCCACCGACTCGGGCGAAATCACGCACAAGAGCACGGGCGACGCCGGCAACCAGAGCGTGAGCATGGAGGTGGCTACCTACGTGCCTAAGGGTGACCCGGCTATTGACGCTGTAATTCAGAAGGCGCTCAACGGTGATTTCGTCGTAGCTGGCCGCGATAGCAACGGCAATACCCGCCTCATTGGCGATGCCTTCCGGGGCGTGAAGTTCGAACACGACTACAAAGGCGGGAAGAAGGGCACCGATAAAAACGGTACTGACTTCAAATTCAGCGGCGAAGGCTTTACCCACGTGCCGTATTTCTACACGGCGGCCCTGCCGGTATAAGCCGCCCCCGGTTCATTTCTCTCACGTTTTAGTGGCGTATATTCCTCATGTTGAAGAAGTTTAAACTAGTAAACACGGGCGACCTCAAGGGGCTGTTCTACCAGGGCCGCACTATCCCTTTCGATCGAATCGACGACGCGCTGGCCGAGCAGCTGTATGGCAAAACCCACGTGCTGGAGCGCGTAGAGGCTGAGCCCACCGGCACCACGCCGGCAGTGCTGGCCTTGGCTGAACCCACGACGGAAACCAGCGATACCGGCAAAAAAAAAGACTAAGGCGCAAAGCCAGCATCAAGCAGTAGCTACCGAAAGCCCCGCCTCGCACTAGGTGGGGCTTTTTACTTACTACTGAGCGCTTTCTGACACCCAGTAATTTTCTACTCTACCCATGTCAATGCCATCTACCCTTTCGCTCTCGCGGCTTCATCCCCTAGCCTCTTATTTGGCCCGGGGCGTTGATATTGATTCGGGGCTGCTCGAAGTGTTAGAAGAAGTCTTGCCCCCCAAGAAGCTGGATGGAGTCGTGCACCTGCTCGATAAGCTATTGGAGCACCCACTAGGTGCCCAAGTGCTGCTGCTGACGTTCAGCTTCCAGCTCGATACGTGGCTGGAGGAAGGACAAGAGCGGTTACAGCGCATCAATCAAGGTACTGAGCCCTTCGACTGGCTGGCCACCAGTGACCACCTGGAGCTGGTGCAGACCTTCCGCGAATTGCTCTAATTCCGTCCTACTAATGGGTTACCCAGTTGGCGAGCTTTGATTTCACTCAATCTGAAATCAACGACTACCGGGAATGGAAGATAAACTAGACGAGGTATTTAGCTGGCTCGAAGCCGGCGAAACAGCCGATTATCAGGCTGGGGTGCTGCTCTTACAGCAGCACAGCGGCAACCGCAGCCTGGTCAACAACCTACTCAAAAAGGAGTCGACGGGCAACCGGGCCAAACTGCATTACGAGTTGGTAAAAGTGGGCTGCGGCGGCAATCTGGATGCCGTGAGCGAGGTACTCAACCATTTTACCCAGGCCGTGCAGGGCGCGGTGCCAGCCACGCGGCAAGTGGCCGCCGTGCTGGTGGAGGCCCACCGCCCGCCCCTGGTAGAGCCCTTCCCCGCGCAGCCTGCCCCAGTGCACGTGCCGGAGGCAGTACGCGAGGCGGTCGAAGAGCTCACGCAGCTCATGGCCCGGCTCCACAGCCAGCGAATTCAGCTTAGCAACAGCCTGGCCACGCTCGACCCGGCCGATGGTCCCCGCATCGTAGGCGAAATTCTTAGCTTGCAAAACCAATACAACGCCTTGGCCGAAAAGCGTCGGCGCGTTACTGAGACTGGCCAGGCCCCGGCTGCCACCGCCGACCAGCTTGGCATCGCCCCCAGT
>CAJYVK010000243.1 GCA_913778455.1 uncultured Hymenobacter sp.
GATGTCATTCTCGTGCATAAGCCTCCGCGTCGTCCGCGAACTCTTCCGCGCCTTCCGCGGTGAAAAATAACCTAGCTCACGAAGTTAGGCTTGTCCATTTTCTTGGCGATGCGGTAGGCAGCGTTGACCAAGCCCACGTGGCTGTACGCCTGCGGGAAATTCCCCCACTGCGAGCCGGTTTTGGCGTCCACGTCTTCGGACAGCAGGCCGAGGTGATTGGTGTAGGTGAGCAGCTGCTCGAACTCCCTCACGGCCTCGTCGAGGCGGCCGACGCAGGCCAGCGCCTCCACGTACCAGAAGGAGCAGATGAGGAAGGTGGTTTCGGGCGTACCGAAGTCGTCGGGGTGGCGGTAGCGGTAGAAAAGACCTTCGGGCGTCATCAACTCCTTTTCCAGTTCTACCAAGTGGTGCCGGGCACGCTCGGAGCTAGGATCGAGGTAGCCCATCGTAATCAATTGAATAGTACTGGCATCGAGGTGCTCGGAGCCGATGGCGTTGGTGTATACCCCGCGTTCTTGGTCGTAGCACTGCTCGATACGATCTTCAGCCTGCGCCCGCAGTTGGCTGGCTTTGGCAGCCAACTCCTTATCGCCCAGCGAGCGGGCTACTTGCAGAGCGGCGTGGCTGCCTGCCCAGTGGAAGAGATAAGTGTAGCAGTGCTTCTGGGCGATGTGGCGAAACTCCCAGAGGCCGGCGTCGGGCTGGTCCATCGTGGCTTCGATGAGGCGTAGCGACTCGGTAACGAGGGCCAGCGGCGTGGGCCGGCCGGGGTCGCGGAAGCGGCAATCGACGTAGAGCGGCAGCAGCGCCACGAGTACCTGGCCATACACGTCGTTCTGAATGTGCGTGTAGGCATCGTTGCCGATGCGCACGGGTTGGTTGCCGAGGTAGCCGGCCAGCGGTAACTCCTGCTCCACAAGCTTGGCCTGGCCGCCGATGCCGTAGAGCGGCTGGTACTTATCCTCGACCTTGGTCGAGATGTTGGCAATGAAGTGGAAGTAGCGCTCCAGTTCCTCGGAGTGGCCGATGTTGTTGAAGGCCGTGAGGATGTAGAACGTATCGCGCATCCAGCAGTAGCGGTAGTCCCAGTTGCGGGTGCTGCCAGGAGCCTCGGGCAGGCTGGTGGTGCTAGCCGCGATAATGGCCCCGGTATCCTCGTACTGGTGAATCTTGAGGGCCAGCGCCGAGCGAATGACCTGCGACTGGTGAAAGTTGCTGATGCTGGTGCTCTTCACCCAGTTGCGCCAGTAGGTAACGGTGCTGGTGAGAAAGCGCTCGGCGGTGCTTTCCAGCGCGGCTTCGAGCGGGGCGCCGTAGGTGAGCACGAGGTACTTCGTTTCGTTGAGCACGAAGTCCTCCTCATCGAGCACGTAGGTGAGCGGAATATTGGTAGTGAGGCGAATTTCTTCTTCCAGCCCCAGAAACGCGATGTGGTTGGAGCTGCGGCGCCGGGTGAGCTCCTGCTCGCCATAGCGGCCCACCGGGCGCACGGCGGCCCGCACCCGGGGCGTACCCGCCAGCGGCTCCACCTTGCGAATGAGCATCAGCGGCTTGTAGTAGCGCTCGTACTGCATGAAGCGCGGCGCAAAGTCGGTGACGCGGTAGGTACCATCGGCGGCCGTAATCTCGGTGCAGAGCACGTTGGTATTCGTCAGGTAATACTGGTGCGAGCTGAAGTCGGCCGCCACCGGGCGAATGCTGCATTCACCGCCCTTCTGCTCATCGAGCAGGGAGCCGAAGACGAAGCTGCTGTCGAAGCGCGGCCAGCAGAGCCAGCGCACGGCCGTATCGGTACCGATGAGGCCCAGGAAGGCACAATTGCCGACCACGCCCATGTCATAGGTGTGCTTTATCATAGAGGAACACCGGCCAGAACCGGGGCTGGTAGTAGCGGGTGTACCTCATTCGGGCAGTTGGGGTTATGTCGGCAGCGGGGCGTCGGCGGCCGGCGCGGGCTGGCAGGCAGCCTCGTGCCAGGCGCTGAGCTGGTCGAGAATGGGCAGCAGGGCCAGCCCGCGCGGCGTGAGCGAATACTCGACGCGGGGTGGCAATTCGGCAAAAGCCTCGCGGCGCACGATGCCGTCTTCCTCCAGTTCCCGCAGCTGCTCGGTGAGCACCTTGCGCGAGATAAGTGCCAGCCGCTGCGCCAGTTGCCCAAAACGGCGCGGCTGCACCAGGTACGAGATAATGATGAGCTTCCACTTGCCGCCCAGCACGCCCATCGTGCGGGTCATGGTGCAGGTAGAAGTGCAAAAGGCAGCGTCGCGCATAGGGATGAAGGCGAAAAAGGCGATAGTTACGGCAAGGTAACCAGTTTGTGCGGCAAAATGATTGTCTTTAGTAACCTGTGGTAACCTTCGATAGTTCCTTGCCGAAACTAATCCAAAATAACCTCGTTTCGCTCATGCAAACCTCTCAGAAACTCGCCGGTAAAATTGCCCTCGTGACGGGCGGCAACTCGGGTATTGGCCTGGCCACGGCCCAGCGCTTCATCGCCGAAGGCGCGTTTGTCTTCATCACCGGCCGCCGGCAGGCCGAGCTCGACACGGCCGTGCAAACGCTGGGCAGCCAAGCCTTTGGTATCCAGGGCGACGTAAGCAACCTGGCCGACCTCGACCGGGCCATCGCCACCATCAAGGAGCAGAAGGGCCGCCTCGACGTGCTGTTTGCCAACGCGGGCATCGCCGAGTTTGCCGCCCTCGACGCCGTAACGGAGGTGCAGTATGACCGGCAGTTCGATATCAACGTGAAGGGTACTTTCTTCACGGTGCAGAAAGCCCTGCCGCTGCTGCCCGACGGCGCGGCCATCGTCCTAATGGCATCCATCGTGGCCACCAAAGGCTTTGAAAGCAACAGCGTATACAGCGCCACCAAGGCCGCCATCCGCTCGCTGGCCCGCACGCTGACTTCCGACCTCAAGGCCCGCAAAATTCGGGTGAATGCCGTCAGCCCCGGCCCCATCGAAACACCTGGACTCAACAACATACTCGACTCGCCCGAGCAGGTAGCGGCTTTCAAGGCGCAAATGGTGAGCGCGGTGCCGCTGGGCCGCGTGGGCGACGCCGACGAAATCGCCAAAGCCGTAGTCTTCCTGGCTTCCGATGATAGCAGCTACGTTACGGGCACCGAGCTCTTTGTAGACGGCGGCATGGCCCAAGTGTAGCGGCCGACACTTCGGTCAGCCTAGACCCTACGCCATTGGCTAAAGCCTAAAAAGCCGCTGCTCCGCACGGAGCAGCGGCTTTTTGCTGGCCGGCGCTTTGGGTTTCGACACCAACCTCCTAAGCTGGCCGGCTAGCGCAACACCTCCACCCAGCCCTTGACCGGGGCCGTGCAGCCCGCCGGCCGCAGCAAGTAATAGTATATGCCAGCCGCCAGGCCCGCGCCGGTCCAGTCGTGGGCGTAGCGCTCGGCGGCGTACACGCAGCGGCCCCAGCGGTTGAAGACTTGCAGCGAAGCCGTACCCGCCGGTATGCCCAGGATGCGGAAGGTTTCGTTGTGCCCATCGGCATTGGGGGTGAAGATATTAGGCACCTTGTACTCGGCTACGTCGACCTGCGTGCTGGCCCGTACCGGGCAGCCGCTGGCACTGGTGCCTTGCAGCGTGATGCGATAGGTACCGGGCTGCTCGTAGGTATGGCGCGGCTCGGCAGCAACCGGCGTACCATCGCCAAAATCCCAGCGGTAGTCGGTGCCCGCCGCTGAGGCTTGCAGGGTAACGGGCTGGCTAGCCAGCAGCAGACAATTTTCATAGCCGATGCTGACGCTGGCGGCGGGCAGCACCACCACCTCCACCCCCAGGTAGCGCACCGCCCCGTTGGCGCTGGTGGCCTGCACCGAGTAAGAGGTGGAAGCATTGGGGCTGGCCCACACGGGGCTGCCGGTAGCCGGCCGCAGGCCGGTAGCGGGGCTCCAGACGTAGGTCTCAGGGCCACTGGGGCCAGCGGGCAGGTTAATTTGCACCGAGTCGCCCTGGCAAATAGTATAGCGCAGCACGGCCGCCAGCTGGTTGCCGTTGAGGTCGGCAAAGACGTTGCAGCGTTGGTAGGTGGTAGCGGGGGTCAGAAAGGCATTCAGGTACATGCGCTGGCCGTTGAGGTCGCTTTCCGAAGTGCCGCTGTACTGGTGCCCGCCGAGGTAGAACACAAGGCCGCCGCGCCCGCTGTACTGGTCAGCCACGCTGGCTTCCATTACGTCGGTGTTGGGGCTGGCCAGCACGTCGTGCGAGTGGCCGCCGTGCTGAAAGCTGCTGCCGCTGGCCAGCCGCCAATTGGTGACGCTCCCCCCGAGCACGGAAGCTTTAAACTCGCCCTCAAATTGCGAAAGCGGCTGGTCGGGGGCGGGATAGCGGCGGGCACCATTGTCGCGCACGTCGGCATCGGTCACGCCGTTGGTGGTCTGAAAGCGACCGTTGGCGTAGTTCTCGTAGGTGACCACGGCCTCGCACTCGGCCAGAAAATTGCCGCCCCGGCCCACGAAGCGGCCAATGGCCTCCACCACCCCGCCGGCCGTGTTGGTGGAGTGCGGCTCGGAGGCGAAGGTGAAGCACTCACTTTGGCTATCGAGGTTCACGGCCACCTGGGTAGCGTAGTTGTCCTGTGCGCGCAGGGCGGCCACGTTGTCGTTGCCGCTGATGCCCGCCAGCCGCATGTAGCGCTGGTGGATGCCCGCGTTGCCCCCGTCGTTGAGGATGGCCGCCACCGGCCGCTGGTTGAGCACGTAGCGCACGTCCACGGTAGCGGCGCTTTGCAGGGCGTACACCTGCACGGTGGTGCCCTGCGCCGCGTTGAAGGCAGCGGCCAGCGCCCGCACACCGGCCGTGTCGCGGGGCAGCACCAGCAGCGGCCCGGCCCGAAAGCTGCGCGTAGCGGCCGGCACGCCCGCGGCGCGGGGCACTACCCGGGTGGTCGGGGCAGCAAAGTCAAGCTCATCCTTACCCTTGCCGCTGCGAATGACCCAGCGCAGCGGCACCTTGTTATTGAGTAGGTGTACGGCCAAGCCGTAGGCTTTGAGGTTGAAAACCCCGCCGCTGCTTTGGTTGGCGTTGTCCATTGCCAAAACCAAAGTGCCAGCCGGGGCCAGCACGGGGGTGGGCTGCGCCGGGGGCAGGTCGGGGTTTTGCGCCCGGGCCGGGGCCAGCGGGAGGCCCAGCGCGACGAGCAACCCCAGGGCTAAGTAGCGAGTAACACGCACGGTTAATAGGCGGCCCGGCCGCGGCTGGTGTAGCAACAAATAACTGTTCGGGCAATTAGCTTCACCTAAAGCTCAGATTAATTTTTCTTCAGGTCGAGTGACGTGAGTTTGTAATCCGCGCGGGACAACCCCGCCGACGAGCGGGCTGAACGTTCGCGCCGCTGCCGGGCAGGCAGCCACCGTGAGGTACCCACCGTACTAAGGCAGCTTATGAATTCTCCCGCCGCCCGCCCTACCCTCACCCAGGGCCCCATTCTTAATGCGCTGCTCACGCTGGCGCTGCCCATTGTTTTTGGCAACCTGCTCCAGACCGGCTACCAGCTCGTGGATGCCTACTGGGTGGGCCGGCTGGGGGCCAACGCCGTAGCCGCCGTGGCGGTGTGCTTTCCCATCAATTTTTTACTGGTGGCCGTGGGCTCGGGCTTTTCGGTGGCCGGCTCGGTGCTGGTGGCGCAAAACTTCGGAGCGCGTAATCTAAAGATGGTCAACCACATCGCGGCCCAGTCGCTGGTATTCGAAACCGCGCTGGCGCTGGTGCTCACGGTGGTGGCATACGTCGCGTCGCCGTTTATCCTGCGCCTGTTCGGCGTCGGCCCCGACATTTTCGAGCTGGCCAATTCCTTTCAGCGGGTGCTCATGCTGGGGTTGGTCTTCAATTTTGGCTTTCTCATGTTTCAGTCGCTGATGCGGGGCGTGGGCGAGGTGCGGATTCCGCTCTACATCAACATCGGCACGCTGGTGCTCAACTTCGCCCTCGACCCGCTGCTCATCGACGGCTGGGGGCCGATTCCGGCCTACGGCGTAGCGGGCGCGGCCCGGGCCACGCTTATTACCCAGATACTGAGCTTCGGCATCGGCATGGTAGTGCTGCTGCGCGGCAAATCGGGGATTCAACTCAGCTTTAAGGGCTTTCGGCCCGATTTTCCGCTCATGGCCCGCTCGGTCAAGCTGGGCCTACCCTCCTCCATCGACCTCTCGGCCCGGGCGCTGGGCCTGTCGATGATGACTGGGCTGGCCACGGCGTTCGGCACCACGGTGCTGGCTACCTACGGCATCGGGTCGCGCATTCTGGCGCTGGGCATTATTCCGGCGCTGGGCATTTCACTGGCCTGCTCCACGCTGGTGGCCCAAAATATCGGGGCGCAAAACCTACCCCGCGCCCGCCGCACCGCCAATTACGCCATCATCATCAGCTTCGTGGGCCTGCTGCTGGTGGGCGCGGCCGGCTGGCTGGCCGCCGGGCCGCTGGTACGCTTCTTCCTGAAGGGCGACGAGGCCGTGGCGCAGGATGCGATAGAGTTCGTGCGCATCGCGGTGGGCAGCCTGTGCTTTACGGGCGTGCAGCAGTGCATCTCGGGCGCATTGCGCGGGGCCGGCAATACCCTGGGAGCCATGATTCTGACCATCATCGGCGTGTGGGTCTTGCAGTTTCCCATCGCCTGGTACCTGTCGCGGCACACGGCGCTGGGCTTCCACGGCATCTGGTGGTCGTTCGTGATTTCCAACGTGCTGTCGGCCCTGCTGGCGGGCGGGTGGTACCTGCGGGGCAACTGGCTCAAGCGCAAGCTGACTGTCGCGCCAGCCAGCGCCAGCTCGACGCCGGCCCCGGCCGAGGCCTCGGCCTAGCGCAGCTTTTAGGGTGTGAGGGTAGGAGGGTGTGAGGGTAGGAGGGT
>CAJYVK010000244.1 GCA_913778455.1 uncultured Hymenobacter sp.
CTCCGTTGAGCAGGCCAGTGGGCAGCACCAGCGAGCCGTGAAACGAGCCGAAGTCGGAAGTAGTGAAGGGCAGCGTCTGCACGGTCTGGCCGTTCACGTCGAGCAGGCGCACGCTCACCGACTGGCCAGTGAGCAAACTGGCCTGCCCGCGCAGCTGCTGGGTCATAACTCCCTTAAAGTAGACCGTTTGTCCCGGCCGGTAAATGGCGCGGTCGGTAAACAGGTAGGTGTGCCGCTGGGGCCGGGCCTCGGCGTTTTCCTGCCCGGGGAAATAATAGGAATTGATGGTAGTCAGCAGCGTATCACTGCCCCGCCAGGAGCGTACGTCGCGCAACTGCTCATTGCTTGCGGCACCATCGAACTGCGGCGTAGCGACGGGGATTTCAACTTCGCCCGAAGTGGCGGTAGCAGCCACCGTACCCAGGCGGTTTTCGTTGCGGGATTTTTCGCGATTGTAAAAATTGAAGCGGGCCTGATTTTGCACGCCAGCCAGCGGCGCGCCGCTTTTGCGGTCGAGCAGCAGCAGCGTAGTAGCGCCCGTGCCGGCGTTGGTCCGGTACACGGCGCTCAGGGCGCTGGCCCCCACCACGGCGTGGGCCGTAACGGTACCGGCCGGCTGGCCACCGGTCGCCAGTTGGGCCTGGTTGCTAATTAGAATGAGGTAATAGCCCGCCGGCAGGGCCGTGCCGGCGGCGGCCAGCTTTTGCTCCTTGTACGCCAGCGGCTGGCCGGGCACCGTGATGGGCCAGGTAGCGGCGGGGGCAGCCTTCAGAGCGCGGGCGTAGCGCCGGGCAAAATTGTCGTCGCTGATGCTGTAGCGGTCGGCGCTGCGCCACTCGTTGAGCGTAATGCGATAGGCCCAGGCGTGCAGCGCGGTTACGTTGCGGGTGGTGAGGTCGAGCCGCCAGGGCTGGCCGGGCACGATGATATCGGCGGCGGTAAAAGCCAGCTCGGGCTGCTCGATGCCCGCCCGCAGCCGGCGGGCGCGGTCCGCGCCGCGCGAGTTGGGAAAGCGAGCCTCAGCCTCCCGCGTGAGCGCCACGGCGGCCACGGGATCAGCTTCGCGCTGGGCCTCGGCGCGGCGGGCGATAAACTCGGTGCTGATGGGCAGCGCCTTGTACACCTCAGCCAAGCGGGCCAGGGCGGGGTCGTACTCGGCCGCCAGGGTGGTGCCCTGGGTGAGCGTATGCAGGTAGTCGAGGCGCTGCAAGTCGATGTCGGCCAGCGCGGCCAGGTTTTGCGGGGCCGACTGCTGGCGGGTGGCGGTGAGGCGCTGCAACAGCCGCAGCACGTGCAGCGGGCCGTTGAGCGAATCGGCGGCCGGGGCGGTTAGCTTCAGCGCCGCAAACTCTGGAGCACTGCCAAATAGCCCGGCTTCGGTGGGCTGCCACTGCTGCTCGGGTCGGGCGAGGTAAAGCTCCTGGTTTTGCAGGCCCGCAATGGCCCGCTGGGCCAACAGGTCGTAGAGCGTGGGGCGCAGGGCCCGGCCCTCAGCGTCGCCGCCCGTGACTAGGTCGCCGAGCTCGGCCAGGGTAATTTTAAGCTGGCGCTGGGGCTCGTCTTCGACCGACTGGTAGTAGTGCCGCACAATAGCCGCACCCAGTTGCCCGGCGTCCCAGGTGGCCAGGGTGGTACCGCCGTCGGCCGCGCCGGGCGTGGCCGCGTCGGCCGTGGGCGTCGCGCCCGCCGTGCGCTGGTACAGTTGGTAGCGGTGCTGGTTGTAATAGTTGGCGTACACGCCGGCCAGCAGCGAGTGCAGGATGGGCCGGGCCGGAAACTGCGCCGTTTTCAGGTCGCTTTCGAGCAGGGCGATGCCTTTTTCGTCGTCGTCGTTTTCCTTGTTTTCGAGCAGCCGGATTTTATAGAGCAGCGCCCGCACGTAGGCCGGGGTGTTGTTCTCGCGCCGGGCCTGCTGGTATATTTTTTCGACCAGCGGCGCGGCGCTGGCCGTTTGCTCCTTGGCCAGCAGGGCATCAATCTGCTTCCACTGCGCGGTGAAGGGCGTAGGCGGGCCGGGCGCGGCCGAGTCGGCGAGGAAGATGGTCATTAGCAAACAGCAGAAAAGCAGCAGGTAACGCATAAAGATGGGCTAAATAGCCGAAGATGTTGCTTCAAAGATGCCAGAACTGGGCCAACTCCATACGGCCAACCATAATTGCCGAGCTGGGCCGTAGCTTTGTCCACCCTCGTAATACTCCACTCTTACAATACCTTTTTCTGTGCAAAAACAACTACCACTGCTCGCCGCTGGCTTACTGCTGCTGACTGCCTCGGCCAGCCATGCCCAAACCACCGTCTCATTTGGTCCCCGCCTGGGTGCCAACCTCACTAAGTTTGCCTACAGCGGCAACTCCACTGGCCTCGACGCTACCAACTATCAGTTGGGCGTGCAGGTGGGTGGCACCCTCAACCTGGGCTTCGGCAACTTCGCCTTCCAGCCCTCGCTGCTCTTCACGCAAAAAGGTGCCGAGCTGAAAGGCTCCCAGCAGCAAGTAGTCGGCAGTGTCTCTACTAAAGTGGGGATTACTGTTAAGCCCCGCCTCAACTACATTGAGCTGCCGCTCAACGTAGTATACACGACGGGCGGCGACCACGGGTTCCAGGTTTTTGCCGGCCCCTACCTGGCTGTGGGCGTGGGTGGCGGCGGCTCTTACAAAGCCACGCTCGAAAGCAACGACCCAAACTTTAGCTCTTTCAACGGCGAATACCCCGGCTCGCTCAACGTAGAGTACAGTGATCGCCAAAACGACAACAGCTCGGCGGGCTCGGGCGGGGGCCTGGGGGCGCCCACGTTTACGCTCACCGCTCGTCGCTTCGACGCGGGTCTCAACGCCGGGGTAGGCTACCGCGTCGGCCCCGTGCAGGCTCAGCTGGGCTACGGCCTGGGCCTGGTCAATTTCGTGCCGAAAGACTCCGATGGCAACGATACCGGCAGCAAAGCCTACCACCGTGGCTTCCAGCTGGCAGCCACGTATTTCTTCTCGGCTAAGTAAACCCGCGAAACTGCTATGTAGCAAACCGCGCCAGCTAGGCTGGCGCGGATTTTT
>CAJYVK010000245.1 GCA_913778455.1 uncultured Hymenobacter sp.
TTCAGACGTGTGCTCTTCCGATCTGTGAGTGGTGAGCGGTGAGCGGTGAGATGGTGAGATAGCGAGTGGCGAAATGGTGAGCAATGAGTTGGACTAGAACTCACTCATTCACTACCTCACCACCTCACAATTCACCATCTCACTACTTCACCACCTCACCACTCACCATCTCACTAGTTCACCATTTCACCGCAAAGGTCGGGCGGGGGCGTAATTTTACCGTCCCCACTGGCTCTACCCACCCTGAATATGCTCTTTGATGCCCCCGCCGCGCCCCTCGCGGTAGTTTCGGCCGCGCTCGGTCCCAACCTACTGCGCCGCGCCTACCTACTCATGCACACGGCCGCCGAGATGGCGAGCCTCTACGAAGCCCACAAGACCGTAGCCGCCCGCTACGTGCACGCCACTGCCCGCGGCCACGAGGCCGTGCAGCTCGCCGCCGCCTTTCTGCTCACCGGGGCCGACTACGCCGCCCCGTACTACCGCGACGATGCCATGCTGCTGGGCATGGGCCTGCGCCCTTACGAGCTGATGCTGCAGCTGCTGGCCAAGCGCGACGACCCCTTTAGCGGCGGGCGCACCTACTACAGCCACCCCAGCCTGCGCCGGGCCGGGGTGCCCGTGATGCCGCACCAAAGCTCGGCTACCGGTATGCAGGCCATCCCGGCCACCGGCATGGCGCAGGCTATTCAGTACCTGGAGAGTTTTGAGTTAGGAGTTTTGAGTTCTGAGTCGAAGGGTGACGCTCCGCAAAACCCAACTCAAAACTCAGAACTCAAAACTCAAAACTCTTTGGTGCTCTGCTCCATCGGCGACGGGGCCATGACGGAGGGCGAGGTAAGCGAGGCCCTGCAAATGGCCATCCTGCACCGCCTACCCATCGTGTACCTGGTGCAGGACAACGACTGGGGTATCTCGGCCACTGGCCGCGAAATGCGGGCGATGGACGCCTACGAGTTTGCCGCTGGCTTCCCCGGCCTGCACCGCGTGCGGGTCGATGGGGCCGATGTGGTATCGTCTTACAACGGCCTGGCCGAAGCCTTTGCCCACGTGCGCGAGCGGCGCGGGCCGGCCCTCGTGCACGCCAAGTGCCCGTTGCTGGGCCACCACACCAGCGGCGTGCGTCGCGAGTGGTACCGGGGCGACAACCTGGCCGCGCATCAGCAGCAAGACCCGCTGCCCCGCCTGCACCACCGTCTGCTTCAGGCCGGGGCCACCGAAGAAGAGCTAACCGCCCTGGCCGAGCAGGCCCGCGCCACCGTGGCCGCCGACTGGGCCGCGGCCCAGGCCGCGCCCGACCCCGACCCCGCCACCTTCGCCGACCACGAGTTTGCGCCCCCCGCCGTGCTGGCCGAGGCCGGCGAGCGTACCCCCGCCGGGGCCGACAAGGTGCTGATGGTCGATGCAGCCTTGCACGCCGTAGACGACATTTTGCGGGAGTTTCCCGAGGCGCTGTTCTACGGTCAGGACGTGGGCGGCGAGCTGGGCGGCGTGTTTCGCGAGGCGGCGCTGCTGGCCAAGAAGTACGGCGACAAGCGCGTGTTCAACACCCCCATTCAGGAGGCGTATATTGTGGGTAGCACGGCGGGCATGGCGGCCGTGGGCGCCCGCCCCATCGTCGAGATTCAGTTTGCCGACTACATCTGGCCGGCCCTCAACCAATTGGTGGAAGAGTTGTCAAAATCCTGCTACCTGAGCATGGGTAAGTTTCCGGTGCCGGCGCTTATCCGGGTGCCGGTGGGGGCCTACGGCGGCGGCGGGCCGTACCACTCCGGCTCGGTCGAGAGTACCCTGCTTACCATCCGGGGCATCAAGGTGGTATACCCCAGCAACGCCGCCGACATGAAGGGCCTGCTGCGCGCCGCTTTCCTCGACCCCAACCCCGTGGTGCTGCTCGAACACAAAGGGCTCTACTGGAGCAAGGTGCCCGGTACCGAAGATGCCAAAACGACCGAGCCAGCCGCCGGCTACGTCATCCCGCTGGGAGTGGCGGCCATCGCCCAGGAGGCCGCCGCCGATAAGCTGGCCGGCGGCGAAACGTGCGTGGTCATCACCTACGGGATGGGGGTGCACTGGGCCAAATCGGCCAGCCGCGACTACCCCGGCCGCGTCGAAATCCTCGACCTGCGTACCCTCAACCCCCTCGACTGGGAAGCCGTGCAGGCCGCCGTGCGTCGCCACGGCAAAGCCCTCGTCCTTACGGAAGAGCCCCTGCTCAACTCCTTCGCCGAGAGCCTGGCCGGGCGCATCCAGCGCCACTGTTTCCGCCAGCTCGACGCGCCCGTTTTCACCCTCGGCGCGGCTAACCTGCCCGCCATCGCCCTCAACGTAGAGCTGGAAAAGCAGATGCTGCCTAGCGCAGCTAAGGTAGCCGCTGCGCTAGGCGAGCTGCTGGGGTATTAGTGTTGGTGCCACGGCCCACTCGCCAAAAAGTAGCGAGCTGGAAGTAGGCATTGTGCCAAAAGATGTCTCTTCCACCCGTCCGTCATGCTGAGCTTGCGAAGCATCTTATCACTCCCGAATAAGCTGTTCTAACGCAATAAGATGCTTCGCAAGCTCAGCATGACGGGCGGGAAGGAGAGTGTTTTGTATAATTCATAATTCATAATTCATAATTCATAATTCATAATTCATAATTCATAATTCATAATTCATAACTAGGCCCTTAAAAAGGATACCCCAGGCCCACGTTTATTACGGTCTGGTTGTCGGTATGCTTCAAGGCGTTGCGAATTCGCCACGGCTGGCCGGTCTCGGTGGGGTCGTACACTTTGGTGGCAATGTCGAAGCGCAGGATGAGAAAAGTAAAATCCATGCGGATGCCGAAGCCCGAACCCACCGCAAACTGTTTGTAGAAGCGGTCAAACAGAAACTCGGCCCCCTCCCGATTGGCGTCGGGCTGCAAGGTCCAGACGTTGCCGAAGTCCGTGAACAGCGCCCCCTTGATAAACGAATACACCGGAAAGCGGTATTCCAGCGAGCCTTCGAGCAGTACCTCGCCGGGCTGCTCGGTGTAGTAGTCGCGGTCGCCGTTGGGCAGTTGGGTGGCGTAGGAGCCGGTGCCCAGGCGGCGTGGACTCCACGCACGCACGCTGTTGGAGCCGCCCGCAAACAAGTATTTGTCGTACGGTAGAATATAGCGCTCGGTGGCCGGCTGACCCGGTATCGGACTGGGGTCGATGCTCTTGGTGAGGGCGTGGGCTACGCCGCCGTTGAGGCGCCAGGCCAGGTAGGTGAGGGGCGAGAGCTTATAATAGCGCCGGTAATCGACAGTGAGCTTAGCGAAATTGTAGACCGAGAGATTAGTCCGCTTGAACCATTCCTCGTTGCGGTATATCCCGCGCGTTAGGCCGCCCAGCTCCGCAAAAATGCGCAGAAAATGCGCGTCGCGCGTTTGGTTGAGGTCGTTGGAGTTGTAGAGGGAGGTAAAGCTGAAGCTAGGCTCGTAGATGGGTAAGAATGAGCGATAGAGCGGACTGCCCTGAAATCGGCGCAGGCTATCAAGGCGGTTCTGATAAAAAGTGCTCGTGTAGGGAGTACTCACAATACCCAGGTCAATGGGCGTGAATATGTACTGCTGGTAAGCCGAGGTTTGCCAGAGGTAATCGAAGGTGAGTTCGGTGTTGCTACGCGTATAGAACACGTTGCGGGTGTAGGTAGTCGAAAGAGCGAAGCGCGTACGAGGCTGATATTTAGCCAGTAGATTGCCCAAGTGAAAAGGGGCCAATACTTGGGGTAGGACCAAGGCTGCCGTGGCTCCGAGCTGCACGGTGTACTGAGCGGGGCTGCGGTTGTTGTCGCCTACCTGGGCCAATTGGCCCTCCAGCCCGGCCCGCCCGCTAAGCTCCAATACCTCGGCCCCGCCGAAGGGATTGCGCCATTTCAGGCGCAGGTTGCCAAAGGGCCCCACCAGGCCCGCTACGTAAGTACCGCCAAATTCGGTGGTTTCCGAAAAGCGCGGGCTGGGCGAGGTCGTTACGATAGCGTCGAGGTAGTTCGGGACCGTCTGAGCGGCGGGGCGCGGCCCCCGCGTCAGGGCCTGGGCGCTGTCGGCGGCGTTGTCGGCGGCATCAGTCGCCGCCACCTTGCGATAGCTCAGAGTATTAAACCGGAACATATCAAGGTTGGAGAGCTGGCGCTGCGAAAGCTGGGTGCGCGTCTGGCTGTAGAGCTGGCCCGGTCGCACCGCGATTTGCCGGGCCAGGATGGTCGGCGAGATGGGCAGCCGCCCCCGGCTCAGAAAGAGGATAGAGTCTTGCACGGTAGTATCGCGCGGCACTACCACACGGCCCGCCCGGCGCAATCGGCGGGCGCTCAGCGAGTCGGCCACGGCGGCGGCCGTTACGCCGGCGGGCATGTTGGCCGTAGAGATGCGGCCCGTGGCCGCCCCCGCCGCCCGGCCCGACAGGCTGGTAGTATCGGCCGTGGTGGCCAGCCGGCGGCGGCCGGGGCGCCGCGCAGTATCGCCCGCGGCCAGGCGCAGGGCGCGGGTCTGGTTTACGTCGGTGAGCACCGTCACGTGGCGCACGCGGTAGGCGCGGTGCCCGCCGGTCGGGCTGGCAATGAGCAGGCGCAGGCGCACTTGGTTTTTCTCGAAGCTGGTATCAGCCTCTAGCGTGATGTACTGGGCGCGAAAATCATAGTAGCCGGCATTTTTGAGCAGCGTTTCAATGCGCTGGCGCTCCTGGCCGATGAGGTCCTCGTTGTAGGGGTCGCCTACGTGTAGCAGCGTGCCGCCCTGTGCCCCGGCCACCACCCGCGCCACCCCCGAGTCGGGAATGCTGCGCGTGAGCTGGCTCAGGGTAAAGCCCGGGCCTTCTTTCACCTGATAAGTTACCGTCACGAGCCGGTGCAGGCGCCCGCCCGCCGAGTCGCGCAACGGCACCGGGTGCACCGGCTTACGCAGGCCCACCGTCCGTAGCAGGCTGGCAATGAGCGTGCGCCGGGAGCGGGCCGAGTCGGTAAACGTAGCCGTAGCCCGGAAATACCCTTGCGAGCGCAGGTAGGTGGTAAGCTGCTCCACGGTGCGCTCGCTCAGGCTGGGGTCGTAGATGACGGGCGGCTCGCCCAGGCGCATGATGGCGTTGCCCTTTTCCAGGGCCGTGCGCTTGCGGGCCAGCCGGCGGTCGCGCCGGGCCAGCAGCTTGCCGGTGCGAGCCGAGTCGCCTTGGGCACTGGCCAGCCGATCGGCGTATTTCTGCCGGATGCGCTTGATTTTCCGCTCGATGCGGGCCGAATCGTAAAAAGAATGGCCGAGCTGATACACCGCCAGCTTCGGAATGGGAATGGTCCGGTTAGGCTTCTGCTGCACCAGCGTGAGCAGGCGCTCCTGCTGGGCCGAGGTGAGGCCCTCGCTCTCGACCTCTACCTTGGTGAGCAGGCGCTGCTTGGGCTGCAACAGCCGCAGGGGCGAGCAGCCCACCGCCAGCAGCAGGGCCGCCAGGCTCAGGAAAAGTCCGGCGAGCACGGCGCGGGGGGCAGCCCCGCTAGGGCCTACGCGCGGTCGGTCGTTACTTTGTTCTAATGGTTTCAAAAGCCCTCACTAAATACATCCGGTCGCTGCACCAGCGCAAATATCGGCAACGCCACGCCGCCTTCTTGGTCGAAGGGGCGAAAAGCGTGCTCGAACTCCTAGGCTCGGGCCTCGAAATCGAACACCTGCTCAGTACGCCAGCTTTCGCCCAACAGTTGGCTGGCCACCGCCACCCGCCCGTGCAGCTGGCCACCGACGACGAACTCACCCAGCTCGGCACCCTCCAAACCAACGCCGCCGCGCTGGCCGTAGTACGCCGCCCGCCCGAAATCGCGCTCTCGCCCGCTTTGCCCACCAGCCGCCTCGTGCTGGCCCTCGACAACGTGGCCGACCCCGGCAACCTCGGCACTCTCTGGCGCTTGGCCGACTGGTACGGCCTGCCCGGCGTGGTGCTGTCCGAAAACTGCGCCGACCCCTACAACCCCAAGGCCGTGGCCGCCAGCATGGGGGCCTTCGGCCGGGTGCCCGTGTGGGCCGGTGTCGATTTGGCCGCCTGGCTGCAAGCCTTGCCCGAAGAAGTGGGAGTCTTCGGGGCTGACCTCCATGGAGATAACGTGCACAAGCTGCGCTTGCAGCCCGCCGGCGTGCTCGTGATGGGCAGCGAAAGCCACGGCCTCAGCCCCGAGGTGGCGGCCCAGCTCACGCGCCGCCTGCACATCCCGCACGGCCCCGGCGGCCGCGCCGAGAGCCTCAACGTGGCCGTGTCGGCCGCCATTCTGCTGGATAATTTCTTCCGCAACAGCTAAGCAAACAGCAGCGCGAAGCCGGAGCTTCGCGCTGCTTTGCCTAATTGCCAAAAAGCCGGATGCCAAAGCTCAGCGTCTGCGCCTGCGGGCCCTGGCCCGTGCGGAATAATTCGTTGAGATTATACTTGGCAAACAGCGTGAGCGAGTGATAACCGATGATGCCCTGCAAGCCATACTGCCAGTCGTTGAGGCCGTAGGAGCCGGAGTTTTTATCTTTATACGTGTTGCCCTCCTCAAAGTACTTGAGCTTAGTCCAGCTAGCCAGGCGGTAGCCCACGAAGCCCCCCGCCCCGATATGAAAGCCCGAGCGTGTGCGGCCGGTGCGCGCGTCCTTTTCGCGAAAATGAAATTGCAGCATCAGCGGCACGGTGAAGGTCGAGGTCGCCAGCTTGGTTTTCTGATACTGGCGGCCGTTGGTTTCCGCCACCACGCTGGTTACGCCGTTCTGGTTCACCCACTTGTTGTTGCCCTCCAGCATGTAGTTGTTGAAGGCAAACTCGGGCCCGAAGACGAGGTAGGCCGGGCTGCGGCGGCCACCCAGGCGCACAAACGTATTCAGACCAATACTCACGTAGCGTGAGCCCAGCGTGCGCAGCCCAGGCGCGCCGCTGCCCCGGTTGGTGAGCGCATTCAGGCCTAAGTCCAGCTCCAGGTCGGTGCGGGTCGGGTGGTGTTCCCGGTTGGCCGCGTTCAGCGAGTCCCGGCGGGCCTGTTTATCACGAAAAGATTTACCACTCGCGCTCGCATCGCTGTTAGGGGTGGAGTCGAAAGTTACATTCACCCCCGGAATTCGGTCGAGGAGCACCAATGCCCGGCTGGTGCGCTCGCCGCTGTTCCGGTTTTTGTGGGTCGTGATGCGGATTTCCTCGGGCAAGCCCTGGCCGGGCTGGTCCTCATTGGGGCGAAAAACGGTGGTCAGGCGGTCGGTGCCGGCCACTTTGGTGGCCGCGTCGGCCCGCTGGATGTAGCCACCCAGCCGCGCCACCAGCGAGTCGAGGTGGTATTGCGGCAGCTGGCGCAGCTGCTGGGCGTCGCGTACCACCAGCGTCATTATGACTTTATTGGGCAGCCGTACCACAATGGTATCGGTGGGAGCCGGGGCCAGCGTGCGGGCCTGGGCCGAAAAAGCAGTGGCGGCGAACAGCGTGGCCAGCGCAGCAGAAAATAGGACCGGTTTCATACGTAAACAGGCGTTGAGAATGGGCAGTGAAAGAGAAGCCTGCGCTGAAAAGCGCAGAAAAAACAGGTAGTAGAAGCTGAAGAAGAGGTCTTAGAGCCGGATGGTCCGGCTCAGAATGCGGCCGCCCAGGCGGGCCTGCACTGTCACGGTCTCGGCCGGGCCGGTGGCCTCGGCCAAGTTTACCGGCTCGCCGTGTACCAGGTGGTCGGCTTGGCGCAGCAGGCTCCCCAGGCGCAGCCGCCGGCGCGGCGCGGCGGGCGCCGCAGCTGGTGCACTGGCTAGCACAACCGCTGGGCTAGGGCTGACGGGACCGGCGGAGCCCCGCCGCACTTCCACCTCCACCACTTCCGATTCGCTGGTCATGACGGCGGCCAGCAAGGTTGGGCTCGGGTTAGAAGTAGTG
>CAJYVK010000246.1 GCA_913778455.1 uncultured Hymenobacter sp.
ACCCCCGCTGATATCATCTTGGCAGGTCTGAGTACTACCGCTGGCACACAATTGCTCGAAACGGGTGGGATGGTGCACCTCGTGGCCACTGCCAAGGGCCAGCCCGTAGAGCTGCTGCCTACCAAGCCGGTGCTGCTCCGCTTTCCAACTCGGCATGCGCAGCCCGATATGCAGTTATTTAGAGGAGTAAGGAAAGGACACGGGCAGGCACTGGACTGGCAACTACCTACTGCGCCCAGGGCCACCATTGCTGCGCCAAGCCACCGCGTCCAGCCGCGAGCAGGCCGTCGCCAGCGTGGATCAGGCAAGCCTATCGACTCGCTTTATATTCCTATGCCTCTTACGAGGTGGCCTGAGAAAACAGGGTTGCAGGGTGAGCTATCGGCACAAGTGCGTCGCCAATTACCCCAGCTCAAGCGCCCAAGTCATAGCTCCCGGAAAAGCCCGTTGAAGAGCTTTCTATCCAATTTACCGATTCTCGGCGACCAGCGCGTCGTGCACAGCTTGCAGCTGAGCTTTACTGTTGATTCAGCGGGAGCGGTGGATGTAGTGCAAGCGCCGCCGGGGAGTGACGTTGCCGTAAACGCTGCTGTAGTAAATGCGATGCGAAAGCTGACGAGCTGGCAGCCGGCGAAAGTGCCTTATTTTGGTGCTGGAGAGGTTTGCCGGGAAGCAGTGACCGCGCAGGGCCATATCACCGTGAGGATTAGAAAGTCAGGAGAAATAATAGTATATGCTCCGACCTGGGCGATAGCTCGGGCTAGCCGGCCCCGCGCTCAGCAGCGTCAGCACGAAGTACGGATGCTGTTGGCTGACCCAGACTTGCGGCGGCGCTATCTCCACCAGGAGGATTCAGTGGCTAGAATACGTCGGGCAAGGGAAGATTCAGTGGCTAGAGTACGTTGGGCAAGGGAAGTAATACGCGCCCAAGCCGAGGCGGCTCGCTTGCGTACGCAGTTTACGGACACCTCACGCGCCGCCATCACACAAGAAGGGGTATACAATGAGCTGTGGGCGCAGGGCCTGCAATGGATAAACTGTGACCGTTTTGTTGGAATTCAGCAGATCGCCTACCAGGTGCAAATTCCGCAGCGCGACGTCATCGTAAGCCTGATTTTTAAGGAAATTAATTCAGTTATGCCATCGGCCAGCTATTCGAAGAGCTATGCGTTCTTTAATCGCGTACCCAACGGGCAATGGGCTACCGTAGTGGCTTTGCGCCGGGAAAACGGCGTGACCTACTTAGCAAAACAGCTAGTGCAGCTAAGCGGAATACCCCTCACGAGCCTAAGCTTTCACCCCGTCACCATGGCGCAGCTACGGGCCGAGCTGGCCGCCCGCTAGTTCCGCCACTGGCCTTTACAGCCTCACCCCAAACTTAGCCCCCGTCTTTTCCAAGTCCTGCACCACGGCCTCGAGCAGCGGAATGCCCTCCACCAGCCGGTGGGCGGCCATCGCCCGCTCGGGGTCGCCGGGGATGAGCACCTGCTTGCCCTCGATGGCCTTCGACTCGCGGAAGGTCGTGATCCACTTGTCCATGTGCTGCTTGAATTCTTCGGCCGGCCGGAAAGCATCGACCCGCATCGCCCCGAAGAAGTGCCCCAGGCCCTGACCCACCGGGTCGGCCGGCGGCTGCAAAAAGGCGACGAACGGTGGTACCCACGGCCCGTAGTTGGCCCCGCTCAGCACGGCCGAGAAGATATCGACCACCGCGCCCAGGCCGTAGCCCTTGTGCGAGCCGGTAGCCCCGCCCAGCGGCTGCAAGGCCCCGCCGTTTTTGACGATGTTGGCGTCGGTGCTGGGCTGGCCCGCCGCGTCCTGCGCCCAGCCTTCGGGGATGGGTAGGTTTTTGCGCTGCGCAATCTCCAGCTTGCCGTTGGCGGCCGTAGTGGTAGCCATGTCGAGCACGAAATCGGGCTGCTCGCCGGCCGGGACGGCCACGGCGATGGGGTTGGTGCCGAGTAGTCTATCGAGCGAGTAGGTGGGCGCTACCAGCGGCGAGGCGTTGGTCATGGCAATGCCAATCATATCCTGGGCCAGCCCCAGCATGGCGTGGTAGCCGGCGATGCCGAAGTGGTTGGAATTCTTCACCGACACCCAGCCGGTGCCTACCTGCGCAGCCTTCTGCATGGCGACGCGCATGGCCTTGGGGCCTACCACCAGGCCCAGCCCGCCGTCGCCATCGACCACGGCCGTGCTGGGCGTTTCGTACGTGACGCCCACCCGCGGCCGGGCGTTGATGCGGCCCGCCTCCCAGAGGCGCACGTAGCCCGAGAGCCGCGCCACGCCGTGCGAGTCTACCCCGCGCAGGTCGGCCGAGAGCAGGGTTTCGGTGGCCAGGGTGGCGTCGGCCGCCGGGCAGCCGAGGGCCAGAAATACCTGCTCGGCGAAGGTGAAAAGCTGTTGGTAGGAAAAGGTAGGCATGGCAGAGAAGAGCAGCCCGCCCGGGCACGATTGGCCGCGGTACTGGCAAGCAGCGGGCAAAGGTCGGTAGCAGCTCGGCTACATCGCGGCCCGCCCCCGCGCGGCCCCGTGCTAGGGCAGGCTAGTAGTACTGGTAGCGGTAATAGCGGATGGCTGCTAACCCATTGATTTCCTCCGAGACTTCTTCGCGGGTCACCAAGCCGTTGGGCAAGTAGCTGAAAACGCTGCGTCGTTGCCGGACGGGCGGGGTAGGGGGGGAGTTGTGGCTATACTCCTCCGTAGTTTGCACCCGCCCCTGCTCATCGCGCTGATACGTCGTAAAGAAGAACTTGGCAGCGTCTTTCAGCACCCGGCCCTGCGCATCGTAGGTGCGGGTACCGAGCGTTTCGGCGCGGCCCGCCGCGTGGCGGGCTACCTGGTCGAGCAGCTGGCTGTAGGCTTCGGTACCCTCTTCCGGCTTGGCTAGCTGGGGGTGCTGTTGCAAGTAGCGCTGTAACTCGTCGGCAAACAGCAGCCGGCCGAACTCCACTTGGCGGCCATTTTCCTGCCGGATGTACGAGTACTGCGGCTCAAACAACATGTCGTTTAGAAACCACTTGCCAGTCATTACGTTGTCGATGCGCGTCCGGCCGCCGGCGATAGGGTAGGTGCGCACCAGGAAGCCGCCTGCGGCATCGGGCAGGCGGGTAGTTTGCAGGTAGGTAGTATCGTGGCTGATTCAGCTGCGGCTGGTTTCGGTGCGCTGCCAGCGGCTGGTCTGCGGATTCCAGCGTTCCCCGTAGCCCGATTGGCCGGGGGTTACGGCGTAGTGCGCCCGCGATTCGGGTCGCCAGGTGGTGCCCAGGCGACTGGTATCGGTAGCCGGGCTGGCATTCTCGTAGCTGGTGCGGTCGGTGAGGCGCCCGGCGGCATCGTAAGTCGATTCTTCCAGCGTACTGAACCGGCCCTGGTTGGGGAATTTCCATTCCTTAATGACGCGGCCCTTGCGGTCAAACTGCTGCACGGCCAGAGTATGGCGGGGGCTACTTTGGCCTTTGTAATAGCCCTGCTCCAGCACGACAAGCTCGCGCACGCGGTGCCGACTGAAAAAAGGCGCTTCTTCCACCCCGTAAATATCCAGCGGTGCTAACAGGCCATTGGGAGTAAAGGCCGCTGCCAGCAGGCCTAGTAGTGTGGATAGAGGGGAGCAGATCATGGAGTACGGGGAAGGCAGTAGGACCGCTTGCTTGACCATCGGGAGGCAAGCTGCTAAGGGAGGCAAGCTACCGAAAGGAGTTCGAGCAAGAAGAACGGGTGGAATAGTTGAAAAATTAAGCGCTGAATAGTAGCGTGTTAAGTTTATTAAACTAAAAAATTAGTCGAAAACTATGAGTTTAGTCAAAAAACAGCTTCCTTTGTTAGCCTGACCCGTATAAGTAATCAAAATCTGGTGCAAGTACATCAGTACCAAAAGTATATCCGCCCATGCAAGCCCCCTTTCCCGAACTTACCCGCGCCGAGGAGCAGGTAATGCAATTGCTCTGGCAGCAGGGACCCAGCTACGTTAAAGACCTGCGCGAGGCCCTACCCGCGCCGCTGCCCGCCCTTACTACCGTGAGCACCATCGTGCGCATTCTGGAGCAGAAAGGCTTCGTGGGCTACGAGCCGGTGGGGCGCAGCTACCGTTACCACGCCCTGGTAGCGCAGGACGACTACCGCCGCTTTTCGCTGCGCAAGCTGCTACGCGGCTATTTCGGCGGCTCGTTTGGGCAGCTGGTGTCCTTCTTCGCCCAGGATGAAAACCTCGATGCCGCCCAGCTCGATGCCCTGCTGCGGCAGGCCCAGGCCGCCGCTCCCAATTCGGAGGCACCCGCCGACCAAGCTGGTACGGAGCATCCCTAAGCCGTACTCAACCTATGCGAAGCTTGCTGCTGCTCATCTTGTCGGCCCTGGCTACGGCCTGCGCCGGCTCCCGCGATACCGGGCACCTCGACCGCCACGGCGAGCGTCAGGGTCGTTGGAGCACGTATTACGACGACGCGCGCACCCAGGTCTTCACGCGGGGGCACTACCGGCACGGGCAGCCCGTGGGGCGCTGGCGGTACTTTGCCAACGCCGGCTACTTGCAGCGCCGCGAGCGCTACCGCCATCACGGCTTCAGCGATATCGCCTACTACTACCCCAGCGGTCGGGTGGCCCACCAGGGCCGGGCTCGGGTGGTTGATGAGCCCGACGGCCAGCATTTTTACTGGCTTGGGGAGTGGAAATACTATTCGCTGGCTGGCACCCTCGACAGCGTGCAGACCTACGAGCGCGGCACTCGCCTCAGTACCCGCCATTTCACTGGTAGCCGGGTGCAGTAGGGGCGTAATAGCTTTTGATGCAGTTACTAACCTATTTACTGTTAGCCTCATGGATGCTGCTTTTCTATTGCGCTGGCTAGCCGGCACTCTACTGCCGCTGGGAGCTCTCTGGCTGCTTTTTCAGTTTGGGCTGCGCCGCGAGCGCTGCTTTGGCTACAACCGTACGCTGCTGCTGCTGGCCCCGGTGGTGGCCGTGGCTTTGCCGCTGCTGCCGCGCCCCCCGGTGGCCGGGTGGCTGGCTGCGGCCACCGCGCCGATAGCCGCGGCCCCGACGGTGGCGCTACCAGCGGTAGCGGTGGCTGCCAACACCGTGACTGGCTGGCAGCCCGGCCCGTGGCTGTTGGGCCTGTACCTCGTGGGGGTGGCCCCCATGTTAACCGCATTAGCCTACCGCTACATCCGGCTGCGGCGCGCCACCCGGTACCTGCACCGCGAGTTGCGGCCCGGCTACGTGCTGGCCTACACTGGCGGGCGGCTGCCTACGAGCTCCTTTGGCCGCACCATTTTCTGGGATGACACCGCCGCCCTCACACCCGCCGAGGCCACGGCAGTGCTGGCCCACGAGCTGGCCCACGTAGCGCAGGGCCACAGCCGCGACGTGTTGTGGCTGGAGGTGTGGCGGGCGCTGCTCTGGTTTAACCCCTTTGCCCACTTGCTGCTGCCCGCCCTGCGCCTCACCCACGAGCTGCTGGCCGACCGCCAGGCCCTGCGGCAAGTGGCT
>CAJYVK010000247.1 GCA_913778455.1 uncultured Hymenobacter sp.
GGGCGTTGCTACCCGCTGATTTGCAGCGTGTCGCGGATGAGCTACTGGCCCAAAAAGCTCATTCTAATGAGAAAACGATGGTAGCCCGGCCCGATGCGCTGGTCGAGTTCCTGCGGGTGGAGTACGCGGCCGGGCAGGCGGCGCGGGAGCAGGTGCCAGTAGTCCGAGTAGCAGGGCTGAAGGAGGGGCTGGACGGTGTACTTCGCCAGCAGTTGCTGAAATAGCATGGGGGAATGCAGGTGGATGTGCAATTTGCCCATTGCGGGCATCCTGACGATACTCCACCTTCTTACCCGGCAGCGGCCCCGGTATTGAGTCGCCTGCACTATGCACTACAGCACGTACTTTTTAGCCGGAATGTTAAGTTCGGCCACAGTCTGCCAAGCGCAAACCGAGCCCGTACCGGTCGGCGAATTTGGCGCGACGTCCAATGGCCTCATTTACCCGCCGCAAACTATGGGTAAGCTGCGCCACATTGTGGACTCGCTCAATCTCAAGTACAAAGTATGCGAATTGCGCCGCGCCTACCGCAGCCAGCGCCAGGGGCCGGCGCACTACGTGCGCCTCGAAACAGCTGATTTAGCTGCCGCCCGCCAGGCATTGGCGCAGGGCATTACCCCCGAAGCGTTTAAGCGGCGATTTCCCAAAGCCGAGTGGGAGAAAGACTTGCTGGTTATCAGCCGCGAAGAGCAAAGTCGCAGCCAGTACGGGACGCGGGAGCAGTCGGCTACGGTATTCGAGAGTATACCACTTCATGAGCAGGGGGAACATGAGCTACAACTGCCTGGCAACCCGGCCGCGCAGGCCGTCGGTCCGGGCCGCTGGGTAGTAAGTAGCTCCCCCCAAACGAGCTATTCGCCGGCCTACGTAGAGGGGTTCTTTTTTCCGGTGGGGCTGAGCCAAGCACCGCTACCTGCCCGTTACGCCACATTGGTACAGTATGCCGACTGTCTGATTGATACTACTGCGCAGATTTACCGGGAGCCGGCTAAGCGTACCGGTATGCGTTACCAAACAGCCCTGCCCAAGGCCGAGCAGGCAGTGCTCGACTACGCGCATCAGCAGACGCAGCAGCCTGCCACCGAAGCCACGGGTAAAGAAACGGAAGCCCAGGAGGAAGCTCGCTGGAAAGCCTACGAAGCCTGGGAAGCTGGGCGCCTGGCGAAAATGGATCAGGTAGCCAAGCAGCCGGAGTTTCAACAACTGCTGAGCCAAGCAGTGGCCGACCCCGCGACGCTGGGCGCTACCGACGATGAGTTTGAAGAGTACGTGGCGCGGTATTATTCGGCCAGGAAAGCCTTGGAATACAAGCGTAATCGCAGGGTGATCGGTGGGTGCAGCATGGATAATAGCCCACGCGTACATGCACTCAACATTGCCAAGCTTTCGGCTGAAACGGTGAACTGGGAGACCTTTCTGCGGGCGCACCTCGACATTATGAACGACCGCTTCGAGCGCGTGTCGGATGGAAGCTATGCCCAGGCTGGTCGCCAAACCTACCTGCGCGAACTGGAGGAGCTGGATATCAACGTGCCCGATTTGCTGCTGGGTATCAGCCTGCGCATCGACAACGCCAGCCGCAACCACTATGTTGGTAGTCTCAGCCGCCTGGGCCGCGCCCTGGCCGAAACGCAGCAGCCCCGAGAGCTGGAGCAGCGGCTACTGGCAATGGTGGCCGATAAGGAGCTGGATGATTTCAACCGGGTGCTGGCATATTATTTATTTCTGAACTATGCGTACAATTTGCCCGATAAGGCCGTTCGCCCGCAAAAAGTGGCGCAGCTGAATGCGGCGGTGCAGCAGTTGCCAAGTTACCTGGTAGCGCGTGCCACGGTGCGAAAAATAGCGGAGGAATAATCTCCACCGCGCCCGGCGCTACTGCCCAAACTTCCAGTTCAGTGACAAGTTCACCACCCGACCCTCCACCGGCGCCCACAGCTCGCGGAAGACGGGGCTGGCGTAGCTGCCGCCCGCTGGTAGTACCACCCGCTCGCGGCGCGTCTGGCGGTAGTCGAAGAGGTTTTCGCCGTTGAGTACCACCGTCCAAGGGCCGGTGCGGTAGCGCAGCAGGGCCGCCACGATGGGGTAGCCGGGCGTAGTAGTGCCATCGCTAAGGTACTGCTGGCCAGTGTAGCTGGCCTCGATGCCCGCGCCAAAGCGCTCGCCAAACTCCTGAATGGCCACGGCCGCGAATTTGTGCCGGGCGGCCAGTTCCACGCGCGGGTTGGCGGGGTCGTAGAGGCGGCGGGCGTCGGTGAAGACGTAGCCCAGGTACAGCTCGGTTTCGTCGGCCCGCAGGCGTACGTAGGTTTCGAGGCCCCTGGTAATGACCGGGGCGCTGGCGTTTTGCCAGGTGAGCGGGCCACTGCCGGGCTGGTAGCTCCCCGCGCCGGGGCCACCCACGATGCCGCCGTCGGGCAAGATGAGCGGGTGCTGCAAGCGGGTGTAGAAGAACGACTGGTTGAGGTTCAGCACTACTTCCGGACTAAAGCGGTGCTCGTAGTTGAGGTCGCCGTTGAGGCCCTGCGAGGTTTCGGCTTGCAGGCTGCGCAGAGGCTGCACTTGCGGGTAGTCGCGCTCGTCGAGGGCGTTGACGTAGGGCACCGGCACGCGGTAGCCCAGGCCACCGTTGAGGCGGGCGGTGAATTCGTCGTTGAGCTTGAACAGCGCCGACAGGCGCGGCAGCACGAAGCCCCCGTACTGATTGTGATGGTCGTAGCGCAGGCCGGCTTGCAGGTTGAAGCGCGGGACGGGCGTCCAGTTATCCTGGGCAAAAACGCCGACCGTCGCGTACGTATAGGGGCTGAGCAGCGGCGTGGGGCGGCCGTCGGCGTTGCGCAGCTGCTCGCCGTTGAAGTTCACGCCGCCCACGATGGTATTGTGCTTACCCAACTCGTGCAGGTAGCTGGCCTCGGTGTAGTAAGTGGTTTGGTTGGCCTTGAACGCCACCGTATTCGTCAGGACGTCGCGCCCGAAGTTGGT
>CAJYVK010000248.1 GCA_913778455.1 uncultured Hymenobacter sp.
GAGAAGCTTCGGCTTTGCTATACAAAGTGTTATAGGACTAACTAAATCGCCCGGCGTAGCGGGCGCAAATCAAATTGAAAGCCGGGCAGCACCGGCTCGCCGCTCAACTCCTGGTCATAGCCCTGCATAATCTCAGCGGGTTGGCCGGGGCGGTACACGTAAGCTAGCTCTGCCTCCACGTCGAACAAGAAGCCCAGGAGCATCCCATTGGCCAGGTAGTTTTCCATTTTGGCTTGCAGACCCGCAACGTCATCCGACGGCGATTTTACCTCAATCATAAACTCCGGGCAGACGGGCGGAAACTTACGGCGCTGCTCCGGTGTCAGCGTCGCCCATTTAGCTTGGCTTAGCCACGCTACGTCGGGCGAGCGCACCGACGTATCGGGTAGTTTAAAACCTGCCGCCGACTCGTACACGTGGCCTAGCTTGGTTTGGCGGTTCCACAGCCAGACTTGGCCGCAACTTTCCATGCTTGCTTCGCTCGATTCAGAACCGGCCGGGGGCATAATGATAATTTCCTGGTTGGAATTGCGCTCGAAGTAGAGCGAGGGATTAGCCTGGCACAGCTCAAAAAACTCGTCGTCGCTGAGGCGCGTCAGCGCCGCGCCGTGTAATACGGGAAGCTCCGGAAACTCGTAGGAAGGCCGCGTCAGCATAAGATTACAGCTAGGGTTCTCTCCAAGATACGAAAAGCGGCGGCAACCGCCGGCCTACTCCGCCCGGGCCTCGGCTACTTTGCCGCGCAGGAAACCGGTGAGCACGGCCAAGCCGTTTTCGAAGTGCCGGTTATTGGGGATGATGAGGTCGGCGTCGGCCTTAAAGGGCTGAATATACTTTTCGTAGGTTGGGGCTACGTGGTTGGTGTAGCGGTAGAGCACGTCCTGAAGGTCATAGCCCCGCTCGTCGCGGTCGCGCACGATGCGACGGTGGAGCTTCACGTGCTCCTGGGCATCGATGTACACCTTGAGGTCGAGCAGCTTGGCTATTTCCTCGAAATAAAACACGAAAATGCCTTCAACCACCACGATGGGCGCGGGCCGAAATACGAGCTCGGCGGGCACCACGTTAGGATTATTAAAAGTATACTCCTTGCGGCGTACCTCGTGGCCGGCGCGCAGTTGGCGCACGTCGGCGGCGTAGGCCAGCGAATCGATGCTGGCGGGCAGGTCGAAGTTTTCGATGCCTTGCTCGTCGCGTTGCTGCTGGTCGCGGGGGTGGTAGTAATTATCCTGCGAAATCAGGCAGATGTCGCGTTCGGGGAAAGCGGCCAGCAGGCGGCGCAAAAACGTCGTTTTGCCCGAGGCGCTGCCGCCCGTGATACCAACGAGGTAGGGAGCTTTCAATTAAAAATAAGGAATAAGGAATTAAAAATTTATTGGCGCGCGTCGGCTACGCAAAGTTCGGCAACCGGCGGCAAATCGGCCGGGTTCACCGTCGCCTGCTACTTTTTAATTCAGCGTTTTTAATTGGGCTACCAGCCCGGCCACGGCCCGCGCCCGGTGGCTGAGCTGATTTTTTTCGGCCAGCGTCATGGCGGCGAAGGTGCGGCCATCGCCCTCGCTAGGAATGAACACCGGGTCATAGCCAAAGCCCCGCTCGCCGCTGGGCGCGGGGGCAATGATACCCGGTACCTCGCCGCTGAATTCCCGTACGTCGCTGGCACTCAGCACCAGCGCAATCACCGTGCGGAAGCGGGCCTGACGGTTGGGCTCGTCGCCGAGCTCGCGCAGGAGCTTGGCGACGTTGTCGGCCGCTGCCCGCTGGGGGCCAGCGTAGCGCGCCGAATACACCCCGGGCTCGCCACCCAGCGCCTCGACCTCCAGCCCGGTGTCGTCGGCAAAGCAGGCCACGCCGTAGTGGTCCCACACGTACTGCGCCTTTTGGCGGGCGTTGCCTTCGAGGGTAGGCTGGGTTTCGGGAAGCTCTTCGTGGCAGCCGATGTCGGCCAGGCTCAGCAGCTCCAGGCCGGCGGGCAGCAGGGGCCGAATCTCATCGAGCTTGTGGGCATTGTTGGAAGCGAAGCACAGGCGCATGGCAGCGTAGGGAAGGGGTGGGGCCGCAAAGTTGGGGCAAAATAAATCCTGCCCGGCCCGAATGCAGCGCGGGCGCAGGTCCAACGGCCTGACAATCGGCTACCTGCACTTACGGCCCGGGGTTGATTTTGTGAATCCTATGTCGTACTTTTGCACTCCCTTCCGCAAAACCGGCAGGGTTTAACAGGTAAATAGGCCCTCCCGATATGAAAAAGGACACGCACCCCGAGTACCGCCAGGTTGTTTTCCAAGACACCTCTTCGGACTTCAAATTCATCACCCGCTCGACGATGACCTCGGCCGAGACGATTCAGTGGGAAGATGGTAACACCTACCCGGTGATCAAAATCGAAGTAAGCTCTGCTTCGCACCCCTTCTACACGGGCAAAAACATGTTCATCGACACGGCCGGTCGCGTGGAGAAATTCCGCAACCGCTACGCCAAAAAAGAGCAGAGCAGCAACAACAAGTAATCTTGTTAGTGCCGCCGCTGGCCCTTGCCGGTTAGCCCTTAGCTTTTTAAGAACTCCTCCCAGCTCCGGCCGGGGGGAGTTTTTTTATCGGCCTGCGCCAAGCGGCGTAAATTCGTGTTTCCTTTTCTATTGCCCTGCTAGCCAGTGGCGCAAGCCATTCGCTATTTCTGTATGCACGTTCTGCTGTTCGACGACCCGGCTATTCGGCCGCATTTGCTGCCGCTCACGTTTACGCGTCCCGTGGCGGCGCTCCGCTGCGGTATCCTCACCATCGCCGAAAAATGGCAGCGCCGCCTAGGTAGCGCCACCTTGGGCTATCTCACGCAACCGTATTTGCAAGCCAAGTTTCCGGCCGGCGACGTGGCGGGTCCCGCGCTGGTAGTCAACGGGGCCGTGTGCCCCGACGACCTGCTGGTGCGCCAGGTGCAGGCGCTCGCGCCCGGCCAGGGCCTCTACTCCGACGGCCTGCTCGTGGCCGCCCACCTCGCCGATGCCAGCCAGGTAGCCGAGCTCATCCAGGACGGGCTGCAAAGCCAGGTCGAAGCAGCCGAGCCCGTGACCGTCATTACGCGCCCGTGGCAGCTTTTCCTGCGCAACGGGGTGGAAATCCGGCGCGACTTTGCCCTGCTTACGGCGGGCCGCACCTCGCAGCCAGTGGGCGATGCGCACACGCGGGTGTACGCTCCCGAAAATATTTTTATTGAGGAGGGAGTAAAAATCCGTGCCGCCATCCTCAACGCCGAAGCCGGCCCCATCTACCTGGGTAAAAACGCCGAGGTGCAGGAAGGAGCCATTCTGAAAGGGCCGCTGGCCCTCTGCGAAGGCGCCGTGGCGAATGCGTCGGTCCGGCTGCGCGGCGACAATACCATCGGCCCCTACTGCAAGGTGGGCGGCGAAATTGGCAACAGTATCCTCATGGGGTACAGCAACAAAGGCCACGACGGTTACCTCGGCAACTCCGTTATCGGCGAGTGGTGTAACCTCGGAGCCGATACCAACACGTCAAATCTCAAAAATAACTACGCCCCGGTGAAGGTGTGGAGCCACGCCACCCACCGCTTCGTGGATACTGGCCAAACCTTCTGCGGCCTGCTTATGGGCGACCACAGCAAGGCCGGCATCAATACCATGTTCAATACCGGCACGGTGGTGGGCGTGGGTGCCAACGTCTTCGGCGCGGGCTTTCCCCGGCAATTTATCCCGAGCTTCAGCTGGGGCGGGGCTGCGGGCTTCGAAACTTTCCGCCTGCCCAAGTTTGCCGAGGTGGCCGAGCGCGTGATGGGCCGGCGCCAGCTGGACTACGATGCAGTAGAGCAAGGCGTTATGGCAGAAGTGTTTAAGCAGACGGAAGCCGACCGGGTGTGGGATAAAGCCAAGTAGATGACCTTCGCCGACATCCCCAACCAGACGGCCCTCAAAGATGTGCTGCGCCAGTCGGTGCAGCGCGGGCACGTGGCCCATGCCCAGTTGTTTCGCGGGGCCGAGGGCTCGGCGGCGTTGCCGCTGGCCTTGGCCTACGCGCAGTACCTCAATTGCGAGGACCGCGCCGAGGATGCCGCCGATAGCTGCGGTCACTGCCCAGCCTGCTTGAAAATCAGCAAGCTGGCGCACCCCGACCTCAACTTCATTCTACCCACTACCACTACCAAGTCGGTTCCCAAGGATGCCACCAGCGGCAAGTTCATGGCCGAGTGGCGCACCTTTCTGGCCGAAAGCCCTTACCAGGGCTTTAACGACTGGATGCAGCACATCGGGGCCGAAAACAAGCAGGGTAGCATTTCGAAAGAGGAAGCCGGCCAGCTGCTCAAACTTGTCAGCCTCAAGGCGTTTGAGGCGCGATTCAAGCTCGTCATCGTCTGGCTGCCCGAGCTGATGCACCCGGCGGCGGCCAACGCCGTGCTCAAGCTGCTGGAAGAGCCACCGCCCGCCACGGTATTCCTGCTCGTAAGCCACGAGCCCGAGCGGCTGCTGCCCACCATCCTGAGCCGGGTGCAGCCGGTGGTAGTGCGGCCATTCTCGGAAAACGACATCGCGACCTATCTCACGGCTCGCTACCACCTGCCCGAGGTCAAGGCCCGGCAGGTAGCCCAGCTGGCCGAGGGCAACCTGGGCGCGGCCATCGCCAGCCGTGAGCAGAGCGCCGACCACAACTACGCCGAGTTCTTCATCCGGTGGATGCGCAAGTGCTACACCCTGAAAATGGTCGACGTGCTCGCCCTGGCCGACGAGTTTCAGAAGATGGGCCGCGAAAACCAGAAGGAGCAGCTCAGCTTCTCGCTGGGCCTGCTGCGCAAGGTGCTGCTCTTCGGCATCGACCCGCAGATGGTGCCGCACCTGCCCAGCGGCGAGCAGCAGTTCGTGCAGGGCTTCAGTAAGTTCGTGACCGCCCGCAACGCCGACCAGCTCACCGAGGAGCTGAATACCGCCCACTACCACATCGAGCGCAACGCCAACCCCCGCATGGTGTTCGTCGATGCCTCCCTGCGCATGGGCCAGCAGCTACGTGCGGCGAGCCTGTAGCGTAAGCTGTAGCTTGCGGCGAGCGCAGCGAGCAATGACGTTGGCAGGCGTTAGTAGACGTTCGCTTACGTGGTTGCTCGCTGCGCTCGCCGCAAGCTACAGCTTACGCTACATTTTACTATTTTACCTTTGTGCGATGCGCCGTCGCCTTCCGTCATTTTTACTCGCTGCCAGCCTGGGGTTAGGCCAACCGGCGCGGGCGCAGGTGGGCGTGCCGCCACCCGAAACTGGCATCAATCAGGGGCGT
>CAJYVK010000249.1 GCA_913778455.1 uncultured Hymenobacter sp.
GCCGACGTGCTGTTTGGCGACTACAACCCCGCCGGCCGCCTGCCCATCTCGGTACCCAAAAGCGTGGGCCAGCTCCCAGTGTACTACAACGCCAAGCGCCCAACCCCGCACGACTACGTGGAAGTGGATAGCAAGCCGCTCTACAGCTTCGGCCACGGCTTGAGCTACAGCAAGTTTGATTACTCCGACTTGCAGGCCAGCCCCGTTGAAAGCCCGGGCGCGGTGCGGGTGCAAGTGCGCTTCAAAGTAAAAAATACCAGCCAGCGAACCGGCGATGAAGTAGCTCAGCTCTACCTCGGCGACGACGTCAGCTCGGTGGTTACGCCGGCTAAGCAGCTCAGGAAGTTTCAGCGGCTGACGCTCAAGCCGGGCGAGCAGCAGGAGGTAGCCTTTGAGCTGACGACCGAGGATTTGATGCTGCTCAACGGCAGCTTGAAATGGGCAGTGGAGCCCGGCACTTTCACGCTGCACGTGGGCGCTTCTTCGGATGATATCCGGCTGAAGACGCAGTTCAGCGTAGCGCAGGGCGTGGAGAATATTGCGCAGTGAATGTAGAACGGAGTGGCACTCCGTTCCGCGCTTGCGAGCACCCAGGTGCCGGAACGGCGCGCCACTCCGTTCCGCATTTCTTGAGCCGCCCATTTTCCCAGCTTTCACTTCATGAAAAAAAACCTATTCCTTGCCCTGCTGGGGCTGGGCCTCCCCGCGCCCAGCCTGGCCCAACGCTCGTGGGTCATTGCCAAGCAGGAACTGCTTTTTACCGCGCCGCCCTTCCGGCAATGCCACGCCTCCACGCTGGTAGAAGTTAAGAAAGGGAATTTTCTGGTATCCTGCTTCGGCGGCTCGCAGGAAAGCCGGCCCGACGTATCTATCTGGCTGGCTAGCTTTGATAAGCACGGCGTTTCGACGCCGCAGCGCGTGGCCGATGGCGTCGTGAAAGATACGCTGCGCTATCCGGCCTGGAATCCGGTGTTGTTTCAGGTGCGTGGAGGCGACCTGCTGCTGTTTTATAAAGTCGGTCCCAACCCGCGCGAGTGGTGGGGCCTGGTCAAAAGCTCGGCCGACGGGGGGCGGACTTGGTCAACGGCGCGGCGGCTGCCGGCGGGCATCTTAGGTCCTATCAAAAATAAGCCCGTGCAGCTGGCTGACGGCACTATCCTGGCCCCGTCGAGCGTGGAGCAGGCCGACGGGCGCTGGAAAATCCACCTGGAAAAATCTGTGGACCGCGGGCAAACGTGGCAGCTCATCCCCGTAGGCGACGCCTCGCCGCTGGATGTCATTCAGCCCAGCATCCTTACCTACCCGGGCAAGCGCTTGCAGCTGCTGTGCCGCAGCAAACAGGGTCGCATCGTAGAGTCGTGGTCTACGGACAACGGCACGCACTGGAGCCCGCTCGCGCAAACGACGCTGCTCAATCCCAATTCCGGTACCGACGCGGTAACGCTCAAGAATGGTACTCAGCTCCTCGTGTACAACCCCGCCCTGCCGGGCAAGGACTGGTTTAACGGACGGGGCAAGCTGCGAGTAGCCGAATCGACCGACGGCGTGGCCTGGCACGACATTGCCACGCTGGAGGACGGCACTACGGAAGAGTATAGCTACCCCGCCATCATCCAAGCCCAGGACGGCCAGGTACATATCACCTACACCTACAACCGGCAGAACATCAAGCACGTGGTGCTGCGGGCCAACTAACGCCTGCCCGCACAAGCTGCTCCTGAGGTAAGAGTGCGGCCGGGGCTGTTACGTTTTCTTATTCTTTTGCCTTTGCAAAAATCACTTTTATAAAAATTTGATAAAAGTCCTTTGACTTCCGAAAAAGATTAGCTTCATTTACGAAAAAAATCCTCTCCCGCATGAGTTCCCTACTAGCCTTAGAAGAAACTCACTTAGCGCGGCTCAACAACGTTGAGCGGAGAAAGCACCTGCAAAAGCTTAAAATAGTCAAGCATTTGTACGTAAAGGGAGCGAAGACCAACGCTGACATCTGCACCCGCTTCGGCATCAGCTCGCCCACCTGCATGACTATGCTCGGCGAGCTGGTAGCCGAGGGGCTAGTAGAAAAACAAGGCCGGGGTAAGTCGCTGGGCGGACGCAAGCCGGAGCTCTACGGCCTGTGCGACGGGTCGCTGTTCGTGCTGAGCATTCACGCCGAGCAGCTCAAGACGCGGATGGCCATTTTCGACAATAACAATCACATTGTCAACGGCGTCCATACCTTTGACATCGAGCTTACCAAGGACCTGAGTGCGCTGGCCCAGCTCCACGCCCACGCCCAGGAACTGCTCGTAGCCTCGGGGATTGAGCAGAAAAAGCTGGTCGGCGTTGGCCTGAGCATGCCGGGCCTGATTGATTCGAAGGAAGGCAACAACTATACGTACCTACTCACAGCCAGCGAGCCGGTCTCCCTTCAACAGCTGCTGGAGCAGCAGTTTGGCAAGCCGGTTTTCCTGCAAAACGACGCTAAAAGCGCCGCCCTGGCCGAGTACCGCTTCGGGCTGGCCCACGGCCTGCGCGACGTGCTGGTGCTCTCAATGGATTGGGGTATTGGCATGGGCGTAATCCTGGACGGCAAGCTGCGCAGCGGCGCGGCGGGCTTCGCGGGTGAGTTTGGTCACATCCCGCTCGTAGACGGCGGAGCGCTATGCCACTGCGGCAAGCGCGGCTGCCTCGAAACGGTGGCCTCGGGCAGCGCCCTCGTGCGGCTGGCCCAGGCGGGCCTGGAAGCGGGCGAAAATACCCTGCTCAGCCAGCTGACCGCCCAGGAGCAGGCGCAGCTCACGCCCGAGCGGGTGTACGAGGCCGCCCACGCCGGCGACCAGTTTGCCATCAACCTACTGGCCGAAATGGGCACCAGTCTGGGCAAGGGCATTGCCATTCTTACCCAGCTGTTCAACCCCGAGCTCATCATCTTGGGCGGGGCCGTGGCGCAGGCCCGGCAATTCATTTTGCCTAGCATTCGCTTGGCCATCAACGCGTACTGCATGGCTCAGCTGCGCGAAAAAACCAAGCTGGTTGTGTCGGAGCTCGGCAGTAATGCCGTGATCCTGGGCTCGGTAGCGACGGTGATGGAGAACATATTTGAAAGCTACCTGGAACTCGCCTGAGCTGCTTTAGGGTGGCTCCGGTCACCCTCGCTACCTGATTTTTCACTCCTTGACCACATGCAAAACGTTACGCTACCCGTCATGACCCGCCTGAACCTGCTGGAAGAGACTCGTTTTGAGAAACTGCCGGTGACCGTGTACCGCGACAAGCAGACCGCCGCCGTACAAGTTGCCGCCCGCATCGCCACCCTGATCAGGGACAAACAGCAGCGCGGCGAGCAGGCCGTGCTGGGCCTGGCGACCGGGGCCACCCCCGTGGGCGTGTATGCCGAGCTGGTGCGCCTGCACCGCGAGGAAGGGCTGAGCTTTCGCAACGTAGTGACGTTCAACCTGGACGAGTACTACCCCATGCCGCCCACCGCGCCGCAGAGCTACGTCACGTTCATGAACGAGAACCTGTTCGACCACATTGACGTCGAGCGGGCTAACGTGCACATTCCCGACGGCACGCTGGCCCCGGAGGAAGTAGCCGCCTTCTGCCTCAACTACGAGCGGCAGATTGAGGACGCGGGCGGGCTGGATTTGCAGATTCTGGGCATTGGTCGCACAGGCCACGTGGGCTTCAACGAGCCGGGCTCGGCACCCAACTCGGGCACGCGCCTGGTGACACTCGACGACCTCACCCGCCGCGACGCCTCGCGCGACTTCGGCGGCAAAGAGTACGTGCCCCGCAAGGCCATTACGATGGGCATCGGTACCATTTTCAAGGCCCGGGAAATTATCCTGCTGGCCTGGAGCGGTAAAAAGGCCTCCATCGTGAAGAAGGCCGTGGAGGGCGAGGTATCGGGGGAGGTGCCCGCTACTTACTTGCAGCTGGCCGACAACGTGGAGTTTGTGCTGGACGAGGACGCGGCGGCCGAGCTCACGCGCTTTGATAAGCCCTGGCTGGTGAAGGACTGCGCCTGGGACGAGCAACTTATCAAAAAGGCCGTTATCTGGCTGTCCAATACGCTGGGCAAGCCCATCCTGAAGCTGACCGACGAGGACTACAATGCCCACGGCATGGCCCAGCTGGTGACCGAGCGTGGCCCGGCCTACAACATTAACATTCACATTTTCAACCTTCTCCAGCACACCATTACGGGCTGGCCCGGGGGTAAGCCGGGGGCCGACGACTCGCAGCGCCCCGAGCGGGCGCTGCCGGCCCAGAAGCGGGTAATTATCTTCTCGCCCCACCCCGACGACGACGTGATCTCGATGGGCGGTACGTTTATCCGCCTTATCGACCAGGGGCACGACGTGCACGTGGCTTACCAGACGTCGGGCAACACGGCCGTGTGGGACGACGACGTGCTGCGCTACGTGGAATTTGCCATCGATCTGGAAACCAGCTTGGGACGCGAAGCCAGCCAGCTGCGCGGCGTGTACGAGGATATGCGGACCTTCCTCCAGCACAAGCAGCCTAATCAGGTTGATACCCAAGAGATTCGCAACGTCAAGGGCTTTATCCGCAAGAGCGAGGCCATCGCGGGTGCCCGCTACGCGGGCTTGGCCGACGACCACATTCACTTCCAGGCCCTGCCCTTCTACGAATCGGGCAAGACGGCCAAGAATACGGTCACGGACAAGGATATCGAGCTGACGATGGAGCTGTTGCAACAGGTGCGCCCGCACCAGCTGTTCGTAGCCGGCGACTTCGCCGACCCCAACGGCACGCACATCGTTTGCTTCAACATCGTGACCGAGGCGCTACGCCGCCTTCGCCAGACCGAAGCTTGGACCGAAGACTGCTGGGTGTGGATGTACCGCGGCGCATGGCACGAGTTCAAGCCCTACGAAATCGAAATGGCCGTGCCGCTGTCGCCGCAGGAGGTACTGCGCAAGCGCAACGCCATCTTCAAGCACCAGAGCCAGAAGGATACGCCGGTATTTCCGGGCGACGACGCCCGCGAATTCTGGGTGCGGGCCGAGCACCGCAACCGCGAAACGGCCCAGCAATACGACCGCCTGGGCATGGCCAATTACGAGGCGATGGAGGCCTTCGTACGGTGGCGATTTTAGGAACGACTGGCCCTAAAAAGCTGTAGTGCAAAACGCAGCGCTACCTGACTTGTTAATTAGAAGTTGAGTACCCCATGAGTAGCCCCAAATACCTCGGCGTAGACATCGGCGGAACGAAAGTTCACCTCGGCGTCGTGCAGGATGGCGAGATAGTGCAGGAGGTCCGGTTTGAAACATCGGCCAACGCGCCGCAGGAACAGATTCTGGCCGAGCTGACGCGCCACCTGGCGCCGCTGGTTACGCCCGACGTAGCGGGCATCGGCATCGGCGTGCCGGGGCTGGTGGATGAGGAAAACGGCATTGTGCACAACGTGCAGAATATCCCGTCGTGGCGCGAGGTACACTTAAAGCAGCACCTAGCCCGCCACTTCGCCCAGCCGATCTATCTCACCAACGACGCCAATGCCTTCGCCATCGGCGAGAAGATGTACGGCCAGGGCCAGCCCTACGCCAACCTCGTGGGGCTGGCCCTGGGTACCGGCTTGGGGGCGGGCATCATCATCAACCACCAGATTTACTCGGGCACGCTGTCGAGCGCCGGTGAGTTTGGCTGCATTCCCTACCTCGACAAAACGATAGAAGATTATTGCAGCGGCAAGTTCTTTGCCCAGCGCACGGGCCGGGTGGGTACCGAGTGGCACACCCGCGCCCGGCAGGGCGACGCTCAGGCGCTCGCCGTGTACGCCGAAATTGGCTGGCACCTGGGGCAGGCGCTGCACATCATTTTGTACGCCCTCGCGCCCGAGGCCATTTTCCTGGGTGGCTCGGTGAGCAAAGGCTTCGAGTTTTTCCGCGGGGGCTTGTCCGAAAGCCTGGCGGCGTTTCCGTTCAAGCAGGTGACGGACCGCCTAGTCGTGGCACCCTCGACCATCGGCAACGCGGCCGTGCTTGGGGCCGCCGCCCTCTGCCCCATGAAGCAACAATCCATCCCCACCCGCCCCGTGCACGCGCTCTATGAATAAGCAGTTTCTAACCTCCCTCGCGACCGTCCTGAGCCTGAGCAGCGGCGCGGCGGGCCTGCTGGCCCCGGCCTACGCCCAGCAAGCCCCGGCCGGCCAGCCGGGTACGGCCGTTATTCCGCAGCCGGTGCAGCTCATTCCGGGCTCCGGCAGCTTTGCTATTACGCCCGCTACCAAGATTTACGTTGGCCCCAAGAACGAGGAGCTGCGCCGCATCGGGCAGTCGCTAAGCCAGGAAATAGGGCGGGCTACCGGCGTGCAGCCGGCCGTGGTGCAGACCGCGCCGGGCAAGCAGCGCCAGGGCTCCATCTACCTCATGCTCACTACCCCCGCCCCTACCGACTCGCTCGGGGCGGAGGGCTACACGCTCAGCGTGCAGCCCGCGCAGGTGACGCTGGCCGCCACCCAGCCCCAGGGCTTGTTCCGGGGCGTGCAGACGCTACGCCAGTTGCTGCCGACGCAGCGCGGGGCGGCCGCCAGCCTGGCCGCGATGGAGGTTATCGACAAGCCGCGCTACAGCTGGCGCGGCATGCACCTCGACGTAAGTCGCCACTTCTTCTCCACCGACTTTGTGAAGAAGTACATCGACTACCTGGCGATGCACAAGATGAACACCTTCCACTGGCACCTCACCGACGACCAGGGCTGGCGCATCGAAATCAAAAAATACCCCAAGCTGACCTCGGTGGGTGGCTACCGCGACGGCACGCTCATCGGCCACTACGGGGCCAAGGTGCCGGAGTACGACAACGTGCGCTACGGCGGCTTCTACACGCAGGAGCAAATAAAAGAAGTCGTTAAGTACGCCCAGGATCGCTACATCACGGTAGTACCCGAGATCGAGATGCCCGGCCACGCGCTGGCGGCCCTCACGGCCTACCCCGAGCTCTCGTGCACCGGTGGCCCCTTCAAAGTGGGGCAAACCTGGGGGGTGTACGACGATATTTTCTGCGCCGGCAACGAGCAGACCTTTGCTTTCCTACAGGATGTGCTGACCGAGGTCATGCCGCTGTTTCCGAGCAACATCGTGCACATCGGCGGCGACGAAGCCCCCAAAACCCGCTGGAAAACCTGCCCCAAGTGCCAGGCCCGCATCAAAGCCGAGCACCTCAAGGACGAGCACGAGCTGCAAAGCTATTTCGTGCAGCGCATGGAGAAATTCGTGAATACCAAGGGCAAGACCATCATGGGCTGGGATGAAATCCTGGAAGGCGGGCTGGCCCCCAACGCCGCCGTGATGTCGTGGCGCGGCATGGAAGGCGGCACCGCCGCCGCCCGGCAGAAGCACCAGGTGGTGATGACGCCCGGCGAGTTTGTGTATTTCGACCACGCCCAGGGCGACCCCGCCCTGGAGCCGCTGAACATCGGCGGCTACCTGCCGCTGGGCAAGGTGTACTCTTTCGAGCCCACGCCCCCGGAGCTAACCGCCGCCGAGCGCCCGTACATCCTGGGCGCGCAGGCCAACCTCTGGACCGAATACATCCCCACTGAGCAGTACGCGGAGTACATGGTACTGCCCCGCATGGCGGCCCTGGCCGAAGTGCTCTGGACACCCGCCCGCCTCAAAAACTGGGAGAGCTTCAAGGTGCGGATGCAGCCGCAGTACCAGCGCTACGCCGCCCTGGGGGCCAACTACGCCAAGAGCGCCTTCAACGTGCGGCAGCAATTTGCGGCAGATACCACCAAGGGCGGCGACGTGGTAAGCCTGCTGCTCGACGCCACCGGCCCGCAGATTCGCTACACCCTCGACGGCTCAGCCCCTACTCCCGCCTCCACCGCCTACGCCGGGCCATTTACCCTTACTAGCTCTGCCACGGTCAAGGCCGCTTCTTTTGAGAATGGGCAGCCGGCCGGTAAGACGACCACCACCGCCGTACTGACTCACAAGGCCTTTGCCGAGCCGACCAAGCTGGCCAGCGCGCCCCACAAAAACTATCTGGCCAGCGGCCCACTTACGCTGGTCGATGGCCTCCACGGCTCGCTCAGCCACACCGACGGGCACTGGCTAGGTTTTCTGGGCGACGACCTGGTGGCGACCATCGACCTGAAAAAAGCTACCGACCTCAGCTCCCTGCGCGGCACCTTTTTGCAGAAGCCGGAAGATGAAATTCTGCTGCCCACCGCGCTGGAAGTCGCCGTTTCGACCGATGGCCGCACCTACAAAACGGTGTACTCGGCACCCGTCGCGGCGGCGCAGCCCGGCTCCGCCATCGGCGAAGTAAAAGCCGACTGGAAGAAAACCAAGGCCCGCTTCGTCCGGGTGACGGCCAAGAACGCGCAGGCTCAAAAAACGGCCGCTGGCGCTAAGGAAGCTTCCGTTTGGCTGTTTGCCGACGAGCTGGTAGTGCAGTAGGCAGCTAATTGCCTTTGCCTCGCTAGCTCCCAATGGCACGAAAGACTACCGCGCCACTGGTACCCACCTTTTATCACGACCCGCCTTTTTTCCCCTGCCTCATGTCCAAAGTAGCGACCCCAGCCAGTACCGCCGCGCTGGCCCCCCCAGCCAGCAGCCAGCAAACCCGCTCGATCATCATCATCGGGGCGCTGTTTTTCATCTTCGGCTTCGTCACCTGGCTCAACTCGGTGCTGATTCCATACTTGAAAATTTCCTGCGAGCTGAGCAATTTTGAGGCGTACCTGGTGGCCTTTGCCTTTTACATTTCTTACCTGGTAATGGCCGTTCCGTCGGCCTGGGTGCTAAAAGCTACGGGGTTTAAGAAAGGAATGTCGGCCGGGCTGCTAGTGATGGGCGTGGGGGCGCTGCTCTTCGTACCAGCGGCACTCACGCGCACTTACGGGCTGTTTTTGCTGGGCCTGTTTGTGCAGGGCACCGGGCTGGCCGTGCTGCAAACGGCGGCCAATCCCTACATCACCATCCTGGGGCCGCGCGAGAGTGCCGCCAAGCGCATCAGCATCATGGGCATTTGCAACAAGGTGGCTGGGGCGTTGGCCCCCATTGCCCTGGGAGCCGTGGCGCTGAAAGATGCCGATGCGCTGGTAAAGCGCCTGGGTAGCCTCAGCCCCGCCGCCAAAGCCGCCGAGCTCGACGCTCTGGCCGCCCGCGTGGTTACACCCTACTTGCTCATGCTGGGCGTGCTGGTCATTCTGGCTACGCTCATCTATTTCTCCTTCCTCCCCGAAATCGACACCGACCACGAAGACGAAACTGTGGCCGCCGCTAACACTAATAAGTCAAGCATCTTCCACTTTCCCCACCTGATCCTTGGCGCCCTCGCCATGTTTTTCTACGTGGGCGTGGAAGTAATTGCTGGCGATACGATTATCAGCTACGGTGCCTCGCAGGGAATTGCCTTGGCCACGGCTAAATTCTTCACTACCTGCACGCTGGTAGCCATGATAGTAGGCTACGGGATTGGTATCGTAGCCATCCCCCGGTTTATCTCACAGGAGAAGGCGTTGCAGGTTTCGGCCATAACGGGCGTCCTGTTCGCGCTGGGGGCGCTTTCGACGACTGGCTATCCGTCGGTGCTATTTATCTCGCTGCTCGGGCTGGCTAACTCACTGGTTTTCCCGGCCATCTGGCCGCTGGCCATTGCCGGGCTGGGGCGCTTTACCAAGCTGGGCTCGTCGCTGCTCATTATGGCCATTGCCGGGGGCGCGGTGCTACCGCCGCTCTACGGCTTACTGGCCGACCACTCTTCACCCCAACACGCTTATTGGCTGGTAATTCCGTGCTACTTGTTTTTGCTGTTTTACGGCGTGGCGGGACATAAAATCCGCCGTGCTTAATAAAAAGCGGTCGTCATGCTGCGCTACGCACGGCCTGGCGACCGCTTTTTGACTATCCTCTGCGGCTATCGCTTGCTTTACCTTATTTCATTCCGGCATTCTTTTCGAATGACAAAATCTCGCTACCTGCTTTCCTTCCTGGCCCTGGCCAGCGCCTCGCCCCTGGCGGCGCAGCAACGCTACGAGCTGAACTCTGGCTGGCTGGCCCAGCCCATCGCCAAGGTTACGGCGGCCGGGCCGCAGCTTTCGCAGCCGATGTACGCGCTCGCGGGCTGGCAGCCGGCCGTGGTGCCGGGCACGGTGCTCACCACCCAGCTGGCCAACAAGCAGCTACCTGACCCGTTTTTCGGAATGAACAACGAGCGCATTCCGGACATCTACAAAACCGGGCGCGACTACTACACCTACTGGTTCGTCAAGGACTTTCAGGAAGCACCGGCCGCCGCCGATGGGCAGGTGTGGCTGCACCTGCGGGGCGTGAACTACAGCTGCGAGGTCTTCCTCAACGGCCAGAAGCTCAACAAGCAGACGCACTACGGCATGTTTCTGCGGCAGACCTACAACATCACGCCCTACCTCGCCAAAAACGGCCGCAATCGCCTGGCGGTGGTAGTGTACCCGCCCGACCCCGTGGGCAACCCCAACGGCGGCCAGGGCGGCGACGGCGTAATCGCCCGCAACGTCTCGACCCAGTACACGGCTGGCTGGGACTGGATTCGGCCCATCCGCGACCGTAATACCGGCATCTGGGACAAGGTTACGATTGAGAAAACGGGGTCAGTCAACCTCAAAAACCCGCACGTCATCACCCGCGTGCCCGGCGTGCGCCGGCCCACCGGCCCCCAGGCCCCCGCCACCCTGGCCGTGACGACTGAGCTGGAAAACCCCACCGGCCGCGTCGTGAGCGGCACCCTGCAATACACCATCGCCGGCCGGCTGGTGAAGCTGCCGGTGAGCGTGCCCGCGCACACGACCAAGCAAGTGAGCTTACCTACGCTCACGCTGCCAAACCCCAAGCTGTGGTGGCCCAACGGCTACGGCGCGCAACCGCTCTACCCGCTCGCCATGCAGTTTCTGGTGGGCGGCAAAACGGTGTCGGACGAGGAGAACCTGCAAGTGGGCGTGCGCGAAGTCGGCACCAAGTGGAACGACCACACCCAGAGCATGGAGGTGCTGCTCAACGGCCAGAAAATATTCATCAAGGGTGGCAACTGGATTATCTCGGATGCCATGCTGCGCTTCAGTAAAGCGCGCTACGACACCGAAATCCGGTTTCACCGCGACATGAACCTGAACCTCATCCGCATCTGGGGCGGGGCACTGGTCGAGCGGCCGGAGTTTTACGAGGCGTGCGACAAGTATGGTATGCTGGTGCTGCAAGACTTCTGGATGAGCGGCGATTGCAACGGCCGCTGGGTGGACCCCATGAAGCTGGAAGACCAGTGGACCCGCCGTCGCTACCCCAACGACCACCGCCTGTTTATCAATTCGGTGGCCGACCAGGTGAAGATGGTACGCAACTACGCCTCACTGGCCATCTGGTGCGGGGGCAACGAAATCACGCCACCCAAGGACATCCTCACGGCCATGCAGGACAGCATCTTGCCTAAGCTCGACGGCACGCGCTGGTTTATCCCCTACTCCAACGCCGACAGTATGTCGACCAACACGCTGGGTGGCAACGGCGACGGGCCGTACGGCATTCAGCCCATCAGCCAGTTTTGGGGTCACCGCACGTTCCCCTTCAACTCGGAAGTGGGCTCGGTGGGCGTGGGCGACGTGGAATCGCTGGAGCGCTTCCTGGCGCCCGCTAACCTCGTACCGCCGCGCTACCTGGGGGCCAACAGCAAGCCCACCGAGCAGGTCGATTCGGTGTGGACCTACCACACCTACATCGGCTACGAGCAGTACCTGCTGCCCTACGGCGCGCCCAAGGACATCCGCGACTTCGGGATGAAGGCGCAGCTCGTCAACTACGACCAGTACCGGGCGCTCATGGAAGGCTTCAGCGCCCACATGTGGGACTGGTACACGGGTAGCATTATCTGGAAAACGCAGAACCCCTGGACCGCTCTGCGGGGCCAGATGTACGATTACTACCTCGACCCCAACGCCTGCCTCTACGGCCTGCGCACCGGCAGCGAGCCGCTGCACGTGATGTACAACCCCGTGGACAGCATGGTAACGCTCGTCAACAACCGCTTCGACGTGAAGCGCGACCTGATGCTGGTGGTCGATGCCTACGACATGGCCGGCAAGAAGACGCCCATCACGCAGGTGGTGGTTGAAATCAACCCTTC
>CAJYVK010000250.1 GCA_913778455.1 uncultured Hymenobacter sp.
TGGTAGACAGTCACGTACTGCGGGTAGCGCTGGCGGTAAGTATTGATGTACAGCCAAGGCTGCGCACCTACGTAGCTCACCGGCAGGGGGTGGAAATAATAGGGGTCGTAGCCGTCGAGGTAAGACATGGGCACCCATTGGTAGCCATCAAACACGATGTAGACCCCGTTGTAGATATCGTAGTAGCCGTCGATTTCCGGGATGTAGTAGTACTGCGTGCCCTGCGGCACGGGCGGCCCCCAGGCGGGTGGGCCGATGTTGATGCCGACACTCACCTGCGCTTGAGCGGCAGTAGGGGCGGCGACTGCCAGGCCGAGGCCGAGCACGAAGGCAAGAAGAGAAAGGCGGGGCTGCATGGTTGCTGAGAAGCAGAAGGAATTATACGTTAGCTAACTGCAAGTAAGATGCCGAATTTTAGCTCCTGCACGTTGGCTTGGCTAGCCGCCATTTCTTTTTATCGGCTGGCTGCGCGTAGCGGCTGGGTCAGTAAGTAAAAAAGCGCCCCTTGGGCGCTTTTTTACTTACTGGTGGCGAAGAAACTGTTTAGTGAGGGCCGTGGCCATGCTTATGCCCATGTTTGGGGCCGGGGCCACCGGGGCCCGGGCCGTACAGCTTTTTCGCCTGGCCGGGGGGCATGCCGTGGGGGTGGCCCTTGCCCTTCCAGAGCCAGGGAGAATCGCCGCGGTAGGCGATGTACTGCGGGTGGAAGTTGCGCGGGTCGTAGCCGTCGAGGCGCTCGTAGCGGACCCACTGGCCGTTGCGCTGCACGATGTAGCGCTGGGCCGGTAAGTCGTAGTAGGCGTTGGCTTCCGGGATGTAGTAGTACTGGGCATCGGCCGGGGCGCCGACTACCACGGGCGGGGCCGTGTTGATATTGACGTTGATTTGGGCCTGGGCCGGGGCGGCGGTCAGGGCCAGCCCGCCAAAGGCGGCGAGGGCGGCGGTTTTTTGAAGGAAGTTCATGCGGGAAGAGCAGGGGGTGAGATCTACTCCGTGGCAAGGACAATGCCAAGTGCCCGCTGGAGCAGCCCTGCTTATACGCGGCTGCTTAGTTTTTGGCTTTGCGGAAAAGGTAGCGAGTTGTAACTAGGCTGGGGGAGGAAATAAAGGGATAAGTTTGTACCAGTTCCCACCCTGCTACTGTTAAATCAGAAAGCTGCTGTTGAATCAACTCGTTATTGTGTTGAAGCTTCGCAATGTTCTTTTCGGTTGAGAAGCCGCCAAAGTCTTCCAATTGAATCTCTGATTTACCTTGGAAGGCAGGTACGATCAAGATCTTAGCGAGAGATTTTGCCCCCGACTCCATGCTAGTAACCGTCAGGAAATCATAGCCGTGCGTAGCTGGTGCCACGGTTGCTTGTGCATGGGCGACCGAGTTACCTAGTAGTAGTCCAGCGCTAAGTAAAAAGCGAAAGAGGGAAGAGGAGCGACGTGTACTGCGCATGTGGTGGATGGGGGAAGATAAGCGGCGGCTACCCTAGCTGCCGGTTTGGCAAAGAAAGATCAGCACGCCTGCACCATTCGGCCACTAAGCTTGTTAGCGACAATCGGCCCGGGGACTGGACCAGGGGAAAGTTTTGGCTTTTTACCACCCCCGCCGGGCCGTTCCCGTACCTTTGCTCGTTCCTCCGATTCTGCCCGCATGGCTAAAAAAACGGCTACCGCTCCTGCTGCCCCCACTCCTAAAAAACCGAAAGCTGCGCCCAAAAAGGCGGCTAAGCCCGCCGCCGGCGCGGCTGAAATTCTGACCGCCACTACCGAAGCCGAGCTAGTGGAAGTGGCCGAAAAGCAGGCTCCCGACCTGCGGCACGACCTGCCCGTGGGCCAGCAGCCCGCGCCCGCTGGCCGTGCCGTAGCCGAGGCGCACCAAACGCCCGCCCCGCTGCCGCCCGTAGCCGGTGAGCAGCTGTACGGGGCCGCCGCCGAGGCCCCGTTTATTGAAGTGTACGGGGCTCGCGAGCACAACCTCAAAAACGTGAGCGTGCAGATTCCGCGCGGCAAGCTGGTGGTGTTCACGGGGATCTCGGGCTCGGGTAAATCGTCATTGGCTTTCGATACCATTTACGCCGAGGGGCAGCGGCGCTACATGGAGACGTTTTCGGCCTACGCCCGCTCCTTCATGGGCGGGCTGGAAAGGCCCAACGTGGATAAGATTGAGGGGCTGTCGCCGGTAATCAGCATCGAGCAGAAAACCACCTCGCGCAACCCGCGCTCCACGGTGGGCACCATCACCGAGATCTATGACTTCCTGCGCCTGCTGTACGCCCGCACCGCCGAGGCTTACAGCTACGCCACGGGTAAGAAGATGATTCGGCAGTCGGACGATCAGATTATCAACTACATCCTCAAGCATTACGACGGCAAGAAGCTCATCGTGCTGGCCCCGGTAGTGAAGGGTCGTAAGGGCCACTACCGCGAAGATTTTCAGAAAATCGCCAAGCTGGGCTTCACCAAGGTGCGCGTCGATGGCGAACTGCTTGACATCACGCCCAAGATGCAGGTCGACCGCTACAAGATTCACGACATCGAAATCGTGATTGACCGGTTGGTGGTGAAAGAGGAAGACCGCTTCCGCCTCTCGGGCTCGGTGCAGAATGCCATGACCCACGGCAAGGGTACGCTGCTGGTGCTCGACCCCGACGCCAAGAAGGCTGCGCCGCAATTCTTCTCGCGCTTCCTCATGGATCCCGAAACGGGCATCGCCTACGATGATCCGGCGCCTAATACGTTCAGCTTCAACTCACCCTACGGCGCGTGCCCGCACTGCGCGGGCCTGGGCGAGGTGCAGCAGATTACGGAAGAAACCGTTATTCCCGACCCCAAGCTGAGCATCAGCCGGGGCGGTATCGCGCCGCTGGGCGAGTACCGCGACATCTGGATTTTTCAACAGCTCCAGGTCATTCTCAAAAAACACAAGGCCAGCCTCAATACGGCCATCGAGAAGCTGCCGGCCGAGCTGGTGCAGCGCCTGCTGCACGGCATCAGCCAGGAAGAGGCCGACGATACGAAGGCGACTTATACCGAGCCGTTCGAGGGGATTATTCCCTTCCTGCGCCGGCAGATGGAGTCGGATTCCGACAGCATCCGCGACTGGATTCAGCAGTACACCCAGGCCCAGCCCTGCCCGGTGTGCGAGGGCTACCGCTTGAAAAAGGAGAGCCTGCACTTCAAGCTGGCCGACCGGCACATCGGCGAGCTGTCGGTGCTGGATATCAAGGAGCTGGCGGCGTGGTTCGTGAACTTGGAAGACCGCCTGAGCGAGCGCCAGAACCTCATTGCCCGCGAGCTGCTCAAGGAGATTCGCAAGCGCATCGGCTTCCTGCTCGAAGTAGGGCTGGACTACCTCAGCCTGCACCGCTCGGTGCGCACGCTGAGCGGCGGCGAAAGCCAGCGCATTCGCCTCGCCACCCAGATTGGTACCCAGCTCGTGGGTGTACTCTACATCATGGACGAGCCGAGCATCGGCCTGCACCAGCGCGACAACGAGCGGCTGATCAAAGCCTTGCAGCATCTGCGCGACATCGGTAACTCGGTGATTGTAGTAGAGCACGACAAGGACATGATTCTGCACGCCGACCACGTGCTCGACATTGGCCCCGGCGCGGGCATCCACGGGGGCCACATCGTGGCTGCGGGTACGCCCGACGCCATTTTCAGCTCGGGCTCGCTCACTTCGCAGTACCTCAGCGGGCAGCGCAACGTGGAGGTGCGCAAGAAAAAGCGCGTTGGCGAGGGGAAGGACTTGGTGTTGAAAGGCGCCAAGGGTCACAACCTCAAGAATGTGACGGCCAAATTCCCGCTGGGCAAGCTCATCGCCGTGACGGGCGTATCGGGCTCGGGCAAGTCGTCGCTCATCCACGACACGCTGTACCCGATTCTCAACAAGCACTTCTTCAACGCCCACCGCGAGCCGCTGGCCTACGGGAGCATTGAGGGCTTGGAGCTGATTGACAAGGTGATTGAGGTGGACCAGTCGCCCATCGGCCGCACCCCGCGCTCGAACCCGGCCACGTACACCGGCGTATTTACCGAAATCCGGCAGCTCTTTGCCGAGATGGCCGAGGCCAAGATTCGGGGCTACGGGCCGGGTCGCTTCTCTTTCAACGTGAAGGGGGGGCGCTGCGAAACCTGCGAGGGCGCGGGCATCCGTACCATTGAGATGAACTTCCTGCCCGATGTGCACGTGCCCTGCGAAACCTGCAAGGGCCGCCGGTACAACCGCGAAACCCTGGAAGTACGCTTCAAGGGCAAGTCCATCACCGATGTGCTCGACATGACGGTAGAGAAGGCAGTGGAATTCTTCGAGTTTCAGCCGCGCATCCTGCGTAAAATCAAGACCCTGGCCGACGTGGGTCTGGGCTACCTCACGCTGGGCCAGCAGGCAACCACGCTCAGCGGCGGCGAGGCCCAGCGCGTGAAACTCTCCACCGAGCTCAGCAAAAAGGACACCGGCAAGACCTTCTACATCCTCGACGAGCCGACTACCGGCCTGCATTTCGAGGATATCCGCCACCTGGCCGACGTGCTGCACAAGCTCGCCGACAAGGGTAACACGGTCCTCATTATCGAACACAACCTGGACCTGATCAAGGTGGCCGACCACGTTATCGATATCGGTCCCGAGGGTGGGGCGGGCGGCGGTACCATCGTGGCCCAGGGCACGCCCGAGCAGGTAGCCAAGGCGGGTAAGGGCCACACGGGGCGGTTTTTGGCCGAGGAGCTGAAGACGAGTCAGTACGTGTAGCCACAGACCTTTTATCTAATTACCCAAAGCCATAAAACGCCCGTCATGCTGAGCTTGCGAAGCATCTTGTCACACTAGGTTTTCTCGACCGTGACAAGATGCTTCGCAAGCTCAGCATGACGGGCATTTAGTAGTTGTTGAGTTACGGCGGGGCACTGCCTGCTGCGGCCGTGATGCTTGGCAAGCTCAGCAGGGCAGGCACTTTGCAGTATATTGAGCAGGCTACCTGCCCGTTGGCCCAAAGCGCTCGGTAAGAATTAATTCTGGTGCCAAGCCAACCGCTTGCAAGTCGTTAGCCACGCTTTCGACTAAGCCCGTGGGGCCGCAGACGAAAGCTTGCGGCTTGGTCTCCCCAAACCTTGCCACTACTTCAGCCAGCATGGCCGCGTCGATGCGGCGGTGATAGCCAGCCCAGCCGGGTGGGGCCTGGCGGGTATAATCGAGCAGCAGCGGAAAGCTGGGGTCGGCCTGCGCCATCGCCTCTAATTCAGTTCGGTAGATGACTTCCTCGGGCGTACGGACGCTGAACAGCAGCACGGCCGGCGTGCGCAGGCCCAGCCGCTGCCGGTGGCGCAGCATGGCCATGAGCGGCACCACGCCCGAGCCGCCGCCCACGAGCAATAGGGGCGGCGCACCGGGCTCGCCCCGCCACACGAAATAGCCGCCGATGGGGCCACGTACTTCCAGTTGGTCGCCCACGGTTACGCCCTGGTCGAGGTAGCCCGATACTTCGCCGTCGGGAATGATTTCGACCGTCAATTCAATCTCCCCGGTTTGCTCGGGCGGGGAGGCGATGGAGTAGCTGCGCTCGGCCTGGTAGCCGCCCTCGGCAGTGAGGCGCAGGTCGTAGTGCTGGCCGGCGAGGTGCGGGGTAAATTGCGGTAGGCTGAGGGTGAAGGTCTTGACGTGCGGCGTTTCGGGCCGGATGGCCGTGACGGTGGCTAGCTGCCAGGTGACGCGGCTCATAGGCGTAGGGCGGAGGGGCTGGCCTGGTCGTCGTCATCGTCGCGGTAGCGCTGCTCCTTCCAGGGGTCGCCGTACATGCTGTAGCCGCCGCGCTCCCAGAAGCCGGGCTCGTCCTGGGCGGTGAAGCGCAGGCCCTGCACCCACTTGGCGCTTTTCCAGAAGTAGAGGTGGGGGACCACCAGCCGGGCGGGGCCGCCGTGCTCGGGGGTGAGCGGCTGGCCGTCGTAGACGAGGCCCACGAAGGCCTTGCCATCGCGCAGGTCAGCCAGCGGGACGTTGGTGGTGTAGCCCCCGTAGCTGAACTCGGTGACGAACTGCGCCTCGGGCTTGAGCTTGACGTGCTCCAGCAGGGTATCCACGCTCACGCCCCGCCAGTGGGTGTCGAATTTCGACCACTTCGTGACGCAGTGGATGTCGGGGTTGAAATCCTGCATGGGCAGCTTGTTGAATTCTTCCCAGCTCCATTTGACGGGCTCTTCGACCAGGCCTTCAAGGCGAAACTCCCAGTTGGCGAGGTTGATGCGGGGGGTGGGGCCAGCGGTGAGCACCGGAAAGTCGGTGGTTTCGTACTGGCCGGGCGGCAGCTTGTGATTGCTCTGGCGCTTGGGCTGGAAGCCCTTGTTGGTGAAAAAGCCCATGAGGAGGTGGGGGAATAATGTACGGGTTGAGTAGCAAGGCCGTGGCTTTACTTTCCTATTAGCATAACAGCTACGCGGTAAAAACGCAGCCGGTTGGGAGCTTTACTGGAGAGCTAGCGCGGTTTTAGTAGTAGCGCGGACGTTGTAGTCCGCGTTTTGTCAGCCAGCTAAACGCGGACTACAAAGTCCGCGCGCC
>CAJYVK010000251.1 GCA_913778455.1 uncultured Hymenobacter sp.
GCAGTAGTGGTGGTGAACGTGCTGCCGTCGCCCACCTGCACCACGACCAGATTGCCCGGGGTGTACTGCGCCAGCCCGGCCAGCGGGTAGCTCAGCCCCGCGAGTAGTAGCATTTTACGTAAAGCGATAACCCAGGATGGCTGATATGAATTCGTCATTAACATTAAACAAGGAAGTAGCTAATAATCGGCAAATCTAAAAACTTGTTCGGGTAGAATAGTGATTTTTTATTTTTAAAATAATTTGCTGAGACTTGCCCGGCCCGCTACGTTGGCAACTAGAGCCGCCCAGACGCTGTTAACCGGGGAGTCCCGCTAGCTTTGTGCACCTATGGCCCGTCCGCGCCCCGTTATTTTTGGTTTGTATGCCTGGTCGCCCGAGTATGGCTACCGTTACCTGCACCCCGCCAACCGCCGCTCCTTCGAGCTGCTGGAGCCTGTGGGTAAAGTGTTTGAGAAGCTGAGCGACCTCGACGATGATAGCGACTGGATAACCCTGCGCTACGACGAGCAGCAGTTCCTGGTGCGCGGTGAGCTTTTTAAGGAGCTGTACAACAAGCCGGCCTTCGGCTTCGGCGACCTCGTGGAAGAAGTGCGCCCTGCCCCCGGCCAGTCCGCCCACCGGGGCCTGGTATCCGATATTTTCTGGAGCGAAAGCCAAGACCGCGCCACCTATCAGCTCGTGGAGCGCAAGCGCAAGCTGCCCCAGCGATTCGAGCCCGAGCAGCTGCGCCGGGTCGAAAAATAGTCGGTGGGCGCGGGCCGCACCCCGCGCCAGGCGTTACTTTGCCCCATGCACGACGTCGATGCCGCCGCGCTCCCGTGGAGCGCACTCACCGTGGCCCAGGTGCGCGGCCAGTCGCGTTTGGTGGCCAGCCGCAGCCTCCAGCCGCTCAAGATTATCAACCCCGCCGCGCCGGCCAGCCCCGCTTGCCACGCCGTGCTGGCCAGCTACGGCGGCGGCCTGCTGGCCGGCGACAGTATCCGGCTGCGCGTGCGCTGCGAGGCCGGGAGCCGCCTGCTGCTCAGCACCCAGGCCAATACGCGCATTTACAAGTCGATAGACGGCCGCCACGCCGAGCAGCTCACCGCCGGGTACGTAGCCGACCACGCCCTGGCCGTGGTCCTGCCCGACCCCTTAGTACCCCAGGCCGAGAGCCGCTACCACCAGGCCCAGCACTGGCACCTAGCCGAAAACGCCACCCTGCTGCTGGCCGACTGGACCCACGCCGGCCGTACCGACCTGGGCGAGAAGTTCGCCTTCACCACGTTTAGTACCGAGCTGCGGGTGAGCGTGGCGGGTCGGCTCGCTCTGCTCGACCGCTTCGCGCTGCGGCCCGCCGAGCATCTGGCTACCTCGCAGGCGACGTTTGGGCCGTATAACTCAGCCTTGTCGCTCTATCTGGTAGGGCCGCCCGCCGGGGCGCAGTTTCGGCGGCTGGCGGCCGCGTTGCGCCAACTGCCCACGCCCGGCCAAACGGACTTGCACGCCAGCCTGGATGGCCGGCCCTGCGTGGTGGCCGCGACGCAGGCGCGCGACAACGTGCTGCTGGTGCGTGCCCTGGGTTTCTCGCGGCTCGACTTGGAGCCCGTGTACCAAGCGGTAGCCACGGCATTGTCGGCCGAGGAGCTGCTAGGATTCAACGCCTTACGACGCAAGTATTAACGGCCGCCGCAACTTGCCTATCACGGGGATATGAATCGAATAACCCTGGTCGTTGGCGTTGCGTTTAGCTTCATTTTTACTGAAGATGAAGCAACTCTCCGCGCTGTTTATTGCCGGTTCGCTGGCCTTGGCTAGCCCGCCCGCCGCCGCCCAACAAGCTCCGTCGCCCTACCACACGCGCTTCGCCGTCGATGGCTCCATCATTGCCGGGGAGCTGGCGGTCAGCGGCTTCGGCCTCTACCGCTCGATGCAGCGCAGCGGGCTGACGGCCACCGAGCTGGCCGCGCTGCGTAAAGAAGACGTGCCGAAATTCGACCGCTTTTCGGCCGGCTACTACAGCGAAAGCGCCCAAACGGCCAGCGACCTGCTCTGCTACCCCTCCCTGGTCGTAGCGCCTGGCCTGCTGGCCCTGAGCCCGGCCATTCGCGGCCACTACGGGCAAACGCTGGCGCTCTACGTGCAAACCGTATTGGCGGCCGACGCGCTTTTCACTACCTCCATCGGCAACATTCCGCGCTATCGCCCCTTCCTCTACGGCTCCGAGGGGGCCGATTTGCGCACGAGCCATATTCAAACCAACTCGTTTTTTGCGGGCCACACGGCGCACACGGCGGCCGCTACCTTCTTCGCCGCCAAGGTCTTTCACGACTACAATCCCGACTCGCCGGCCCGGCCCTACGTGTGGGGGGCGGCGGCGGCGGTGCCCGCCGCCGTGGCGTACTTCCGCATTCAAGCTGGCAAGCACTTTTTGTCCGACAACCTCGTAGGCTACGCCGTGGGAGCTACGGCAGGCATCGTAGTGCCGCAGCTGCACAAGGTGGCTGCCCGCCGGGGGATTTCCTTCGCGCCGCTGCAAGGCGTGAATGTGAACGGGTATTCATACAGTGGCTTGCTACTTAGCAAGCAGCTGTAAGGCCAGCCAACGGACTGAAGGCGGGCGGCTACCGCATGCCCGTGAGTACAAAAAGCGCTAATAACTTTTCGCAACTCATGAAAACCCTCTTGTTGCTGCTGGCAGGTAGCCTCGTAAGTTTTGCCAGCTTCGGTCAGCCGCAGGCCCAGCTAAACCAGGAAGCCGATGCCGCCTACCGCAAGGCCGACCAGGAGCTGAACCGCGTTTACCAGCAGATTTTCAAGGAGTACCGCACCCAAAAGGTCTTCTTGCAAAGCCTGAAAGCTGCCCAGCAGCGCTGGCTCCAGTTTCGCGACGCCGAAATGAAAGCCCGCTTTCCAGCCGCCAATTCCTTGGTCGAATACGGCAGCTTCTTCCCCGTGTGCTATTCCAATGGCCTGGAAGAGCTCACCAAAGCCCGCACCAAGCAGCTTCGGCTGTGGCTCACCGGCATCCCGGAGGGCGATATGTGCAACGGCTCGGTAAAGGTGGCGGGCAGGAGATAGGATGCGACTATTCAACAAAAGCCCTGAAGGCTACTGCCTTCAGGGCTTTTTAATTGATTTTACTCTTGGGAAAAACTGCTTTAATGACCGTTAATTAATATGATCATCGAGCTCAAAATCAAGCAACCGGTTGTCATGCTGAGCTTGCGAAGCATCTTATCACGCTAGGACGAGCCGTGCGAACCTGACAAGATACTTCGGCAAGCTCAGCATGACGACCGGTTTAAAAACGTGGTTTTTACATAATATACAAAACTCTAATCCCGTGCCCCCGGTCCGTTTTTGCTCGGCAAACTCGTCTTACCCATCAAATACAGGTCGATCTGCCGGGCGGCCTCGCGGCCTTCCGAGATGGCCCACACGATGAGCGACTGCCCGCGGCGCATATCGCCAGCTACGAATACGCCGGGTACGCTGGTGTGGTAAGTGGTTTCGGGGGCGTGTACGTTGCCGCGGGCGTCGAGGCTCACGCCCAGCTGGTCGAGCAAGCTGGGGTTGGCCGGGCCGGTAAAGCCCAGGGCCAGCAGCACCAATTGGCAGGGAATCTCCCGGTCCGAGCCGGCGATTTCCTCGAAGCGGACGCGGCGGCCCATTTCGTCGGTTTCCCAGGTGATGTCGCTCACCAATAGGGCGCGGACGTGGCCCTGCTCGTCGCCGAGGTAGGCCTTGGTATTCACCCCCCAGTAGCGCTGGCAGCCTTCCTCGTGCGAGCTACTCGTGCGGAAGACGTTGGGATACAGCGGCCAGGGCGTGTAGGCGGGGCGCTCCTCACCGGGTTGGTGCATCATGGCAAACTGCGCCACGGACTTGGCCTGCTGGCGGTTGGCGGTGCCCACGCAGTCGGAGCCCGTGTCGCCACTGCCGATTACGACCACGTCGAGGCCGTCGGCCAGGATGTGCTCGCTGTCGATGGGCGTGTCGCTCACGCGGCGGTTCTGCTGCGTGAGGTATTCCATCGCGTAATGAATGCCCGTCAGGTCGCGGCCAGGCAGGTCGAGGGCACGCGGGGCCGAGGCTCCGCCCGCCAGCACCACCGCGTCGAAGGCCTGGCGCAACTCGTCGGCCGAGAGGTCGCGGCCGATTTCCACGTTGCAGCGGAAGGTCACGCCCGCCTCTTCGAGCAGCTTGATGCGGCGCTCAATTACCCATTTTTCCAGCTTGAAATCGGGTACGCCGTAGCGCAGCAGCCCGCCGGGGTGCGGGTCGCGCTCGAAAACCGTCACGGTGTGCCCGGCTTCGGTAAGCTGCGCCGCTACCGCCAGCCCGGCCGGCCCGCTGCCCACCACGGCCACCTGCTTGCCGGTTTTGAGCACCGGCGCGGTCGGCTGCACGAAGCCTTTCTCAAAGGCGATTTCAATGATGTGCTTTTCAATCTCCTCAATAGCCACCGGCGCACTGTGGATGCTCAGCACGCAGGCCGATTCGCAGGGCGCGGGGCAGATGCGGCCCGTAAACTCGGGGAAGTTATTGGTGGCCGACAGAATGTCGTAAGCCGCCCGCCAATCCTGCTGGTACACCGCCTCGTTGAACTCGGGAATGATATTCCCCAGCGGGCAGCCCGAGTGACAAAACGGGATGCCGCAGTTCATGCAGCGAGCCGCCTGCTGGTGCAGCTCGCCCTGCGGGTACAGGCCGATAAATTCTTGATAGTGAGCCACGCGCTCGGTGGGAGCCGCCTTAGGCGGCGCGGTGCGCGGGTATTCTTTGAAGCCGGTGATGTTGCCCATTATTTCCTTGCTGGCGTGAGCGCCTCACCCCCCGGCCCCCTCTCCGAAGAGAGGGGGAGCCTGACGACTTGGGAAGCTGGGCGATGAGTGTTTATATGCTGGCTTTGATAGTGTTGAGTACTTCTTCTGTTTGACTAAGTGCTTGGGCATTCGAAAAGCGAAGCACTCGGTAGCCTAGTTCGGTTAGCCGGGCTGAGCGTCCGTGGTTGTGGTCAGCTTGGTCAGGTTCTGAATGTCCGGCTCCGTCTAGTTCTACAATGAGCTTGTGCGAGAGGTAGATGAAATCGGCGATGTAGCGGTCGATGCTGTGTTGGCGGCGAAATTTTACACCTAGTTGATTGCCTCGCAGATGTTTCTACAGCTTGGCCTCGGCGGGGGTGGGCCTGTGGCGCATGTCTCTGGCCCGCTCCTTCAGATTGAGGCTGTCGTACTGTTTTTTGTTGGCAGTGAAGATTTTGTCTTGGGGTAGATAAGGCTCTGTGGGATTCACTGTGTGGCGGTTGATAGGCTGTTCCAACGTGAGCGCCTCACCTCCCGGCCCCCTCTCCGAAAAGGAGAGGGGGAGCCGACCGCTAGCCCAAGAAACAGTCGGTCGGTAGTCATTAGGCTCCCCCTCTCCTCTTCGGAGAGGGGGCCGGGGGGTGAGGCGCCCACGTTAGGAATATCGTAGTTTACTTACGCCTTCATCTTCCGCCCCACCAGCACCCGCTTGTACTCCAGCGGGAACACCTTCACGAAGCGCCTGGCTTCTTCCTCCCAGCTACCCAGCAGGAAGTTGGCTAGGTGGCTGCCCGTTAGCTCGTAATGCTGCTTGAGCAGGGCCAGAATCTCGGTTTCGTCCTCGGCGGTGAGGCCTTCGAGCGATACCATATCGGGGTTGCAGTTGATGGGGAACTGACCTTGGGGGTCGTAAACCCAGGCCAGGCCGCCGCTCATGCCTGCGGCGAAGTTGCGGCCCGTGCGGCCCAGCACCAGCACCCGGCCGCCGGTCATGTATTCGCAGCCGTGGTCGCCCACGCCCTCGACTACCGCCGTTGCGCCCGAGTTGCGCACCGCGAAGCGCTCGCCGGCCTTGCCGCGCACGTAAAGCTCGCCCGAAGTCGCACCGTAGAGCGCTACGTTGCCAATGAGGATGTTATTCTCCGGCACGAAGGTGCTGCTGGCGGGCGGGAAGATGGCCAGCCGCGCCCCGCTCAGGCCCTTGCCCACGTAGTCGTTCGCTTCGCCTTCAAGCTTGAAGGTGAGGCCCTTGGTCGAGAAAGCACCAAAGCTCTGGCCGGCCGAGCCGGTAAACTTGTAGCGCAGTGTGTCGGCGGGCAGGCCAGCGGCGTGGTAGCGCTTGGTTACTTCGTTGGAGAGCAGCGTGCCGATGGTGCGGTCGGTGTTGCGCACCGCAAATTCGGCTTCTACCACTTCCTGCCGCTCCAGAGCCGGGGCGGCCTTTTCGAAGAGCTGCCAGTCGAGCACCTCGTTGATACCGTGGTCCTGCTCCTCGCTCTTGTAGAGCGTGCCGCCCGACAGGTTGGGCGCGGGCGAGAGCACGCCGTCGAGGTTGAGCAGCTTGGCTTTCCAGTGGCCCGCTTCGGGGTTGACTTTTAAGAATTCGCTGCGGCCCACCATGTCGTTGAGGGTACGGAAGCCCAGCTCGGCCATGATTTCGCGCAGCTCTTCGGCCAGGAAGCGGAAGAGGTTGACGATGTGCTCGGGCTTGCCGCTGAACAGCTTACGCAGCTCGGGGTCTTGGGTAGCCACGCCCACCGGGCAGGTGTTGAGATGGCATTTGCGCATCATGATGCAGCCGCCGGCGATGAGCGCCGCCGTGGCCACGCCAAACTCCTCGGCCCCCAGCAGGGCGGCAATGGCCAGGTCGCGGCCGGTTTTGAGCTGGCCGTCGGCTTGCAGCACTACGCGGCTGCGGAGCTGGCTGCGCAGCAAGGTCTGGTGCGCCTCAGCCAGGCCCAGCTCCCAGGGCAGGCCGGCGTGGCGGATGCTGCTGAGCGGCGACGCGCCCGTGCCGCCGTCGTAGCCCGAGATGAGAATCACATCGGCGTGGGCCTTGGCCACGCCCGCCGCGATGGTTCCCACGCCCGCCTTGCTCACCAGCTTCACGTTGATGCGGGCGGCGCGGTTGGCATTCTTAAGGTCGAAAATCAGCTGCGCCAGATCTTCGATGGAGTAGATGTCGTGGTGCGGCGGCGGTGAAATGAGGCCCACGCCGGGCGTGGCATGGCGCACCTTGGCAATCCACTCATCAACCTTGTGACCAGGAAGCTGACCGCCCTCGCCGGGCTTGGCACCCTGGGCCATCTTGATTTGCAGCTCGTCGGCGTTGGTCAGGTAGTGCGCCGTGACGCCGAAGCGGGCCGAGGCAATCTGCTTGATGGCCGAGCGCATGGAGTCGCCGTTTTCCATCACCTCGTAGCGCAGCGGGTCTTCGCCGCCCTCACCGGTGTTGCTCTTACCGCCGATGCGGTTCATGGCGATGGCCAGCGTGCTGTGCGCCTCGTGCGAGATGGAGCCAAACGACATGGCACCCGTGGCAAACCGCTTCATGATGTTCTCGGCCGGCTCCACCTCTTCCAGCGCGATGCTGGGGCGGTGCTTGGCGAAGCTCAGCAGCCCCCGGATGGTAAATAGCTGATTGGGATGCTCGTTGAGGAGCTGCGCGTACTTCTTGTAGGTCTGGTAGTTGCTGGTGCGGGTGGCGTGCTGCAACAAGTGTACGCTCTCGGGGTCGAACATGTGGGCCTCGCCCTGGCGCCGCCACTGGTACACGCCGCCCGGGGCCAGCAGCTCGGGGCTGACGGTGGTAGTCTGCCGGAAGCCCTGGAAGTGTTTGTGCAGGGTTTCGGTGGCCAGCTCGTCCAGCCCCAGCCCTTCAATGCGGGTCACAGCCCCAGTAAAATACTGGTCCACCAAGCTCTGGCTTAGGCCCAGGATCTCGAACACCTGCGCACCGTGGTACGATTGCAGGGTCGAAATACCCATCTTCGAGAAAATCTTCAGCAGCCCGTCGCACACCGCTTTGATGTAGTTGTAGGCCAGCTTCTCGGCGGGCAGCGTCGTGCCCAGCAGGCCCGCCGCGTGGCGCGTCTGAATGGTGGCCAGCGCCAAGTAAGGATTGATGGCCGTGGCTCCGAACGATAGTAGGCAGGCAAAGTGATGCACTTCCCACACGTCGCCGGCCTCGACTACCAGGCCCACCGAGCCGCGCATCCCGCGCTTGATAAGGTGGTGGTGCACTGCCGATACCGCCAGCAGCGAAGGAATGGGCGCGTGCTCCGAGTCCATTGCCCGGTCCGACAAAATCAGCACTTCGAAGCCGTCGAGTACGGCGTCTTCGGCGTAGCGGCACAGGCGCTCCAAGCCGCGCTGCAAGGCACCGGGCTTGCCGTCAGCCTTGAAGTAGGTCTGCAAAGTCTTGGCCTGAAACGAGCCGGTATCGATGCTGCGCAGCTTTTCTAGCTCGCGGTTGCTGAGGATGGGCTGCCGGGCGGCCACGCAGTGGCAGTGCTTGGGGTCTTCGTCGAGGATGTTGCCGTTGTTGCCGATGAAGGTGGCCAGGCTCATCACCAACCGCTCGCGGATGGGGTCGATGGGCGGGTTGGTTACCTGCGCGAAGAACTGCTTGAAGTAGCTGCTCAGGTGCTGGGGCTGGTCGGAAAGCACGGCCAGCGGCACGTCCACGCCCATCGAGCCGATGGGCTCCTTGCCTTCCAGCGCCATCGGGGCGATGATGGTTTCGAGGTCTTCGCGGGTGTAGCCGAAAGCCTGTTGGTATTTGAGCACGGCCTCCGCGCCGAGGTCGGTGAAGGTAAGGCGCGGCTCGGGCAGGTCTTCGAGGCGAATCTGGTAATTATCGAGCCACTGCCCATAAGGCTGATGGCTAGCGGCTTGCGCCTTGATCTCGCGGTCGGTAAGGATGCGGCCGGCGGCCATGTCCACCACGAACATCTTGCCCGGCTGCAAGCGGCCCTTCTTGATGATGCTCTCGGGGGCCAGCGGCAGCGTGCCAGCTTCGGAAGCCACGAGCACACGGCCATCGTTGGTGATGGCGTAGCGCAGCGGGCGCAAACCGTTGCGGTCGAGCATGGCGCCCACGAGGTTGCCATCGGTAAAGTTGAGCGCCGCCGGGCCGTCCCAGGGCGACATGAAGGTGGCGTGGAACTCGTAGAAGGCTTTTTTGAGCGGGTCCATCTGCTCGTTGCCGTCCCAAGCCTCGGGCACCAGCATCATCAGCACGTGGGGCAGCGCGCGGCCGCAGAGCGTGAGCAGTTCCACGATGTTGTCGAGGCAGGCCGAGTCCGACTGGCCCGGGTCGATAACGGGCAGCAGGATTTCCATTTCCTCGGCCGAGAAATAAGGCGAGGTGTAGGTGGGCAGGCCGGCGTAAAACCAGTTGAGGTTGCCGCGCAGCGTATTAATCTCCCCATTGTGAGCCAAGTAGCGGAAGGGCTGGGCCAGCCGCCACGAAGGCATGGTATTGGTCGAGAAGCGCGAGTGCACCAGCCCGAAGGCCGAGGTCACGCGCTCGTCGCTCAGGTCGGGGTAGTACATGCCGACCTGGAAAGTAGTGAGCTGCCCCTTGTAGATGATGGTGCGGCACGAGAGCGAGGCGAAGTAAAACGCCTCCATCGCCGCCGGCAACTGCTCTTTCAAATTCTTGATAATGAGCCGCCGCAGTACGAAGAGCTTGCGGTCGAAATCAGCTTCCGTCGCCAGCCCCAGCGGGCGGCCCAGAAACAGTTGCTCAATGGCCGGCTCAGCCGACAAGGCCGTGACGCCGATGCCCTCCGTCCGCACCGGCACCGGGCGGTAGCCCAGCACCGGAATACCCAGCCGCTGCGCCGCCTCGGCGATAATGGCGCGGGTGCCTTCGCGTAGCTTCTCCTTCTTGGGAAAGAAAACCATGCCCACACCGTACTGGCCGGGCTCGGGGAGTCTAATACCGTGTTTCACACCTTCTTCCAGCAAAAACCAGTGTGGTAGCTGAAGCAGTACGCCCGCCCCGTCGCCCGAATCGGAATCGCAGCCGCAGGCCCCGCGGTGCTCCATGTTGGCGAGCATGGTGAGGGCGTCGGCCACAATCTGGTGGCTCTTGCGCCCGTCGATGTAGGTAATGAAGCCTGTGCCGCACGAATCGTGCTCAAACTCGGGCCGGTAAAGGGTGGGCGTGGTCATAATAAGTTGATAGTGAGCAGGTAGACGAAGGTAGCGCGGGCTCTGCGAGTCCGCGTAAAAGCAGCCGCCAGGTAGTACCTAGTTGCGGACTCGCAGAGTCCGCGCTACGGCGGGGCCGGACACGGCTACGCGGCGCTGGCCCCAAGCTGCTTGGAAAAAACAGCGAGGCTAGTGCCGAAAGTCGGCATCCGTGATGGGTGGGGGAGGGGGGGAGAGGGCAGAGGCGCGGGCCGACAAAGTCAGCTGTTGCCAGGGCAGAATTACGCAGGGGGTACGCAATCCGAAAGGTAAGATACGGCGCTGAAGTTCAATCAGCGCAGCGATAGTTATCGTCGGTCTTCGCGCACGGCGGCGTAGGCTAGCGCCTTGGCCCGGTGCAGATGGCCGATAATGGCGCCCAAGTTAAAGCCTTCCGTGGCTTTTGCAAAAACAAAAGGACCGTCGCCGCGCATTCTTTTTGAATCTTGCTCCATCACACCGAGGTCGGCCTTGACCAGTGGAGCTAGATCTATCTTGTTGATAACTAATAAGTCGGCTTGGGTAATGCCCGGGCCTCCCTTGCGCGGAATTTTGTCGCCGCCCGACACGTCGATGACGTAAATTGAGTAATCGACCAGCTCGCGGCTGAAGTGCGCGGCCAGGTTATCGCCGCCGCTTTCGACAAAAAGATAGTCGAGCTGGTTGTCAAATTTCTGCATCAGGCCCTCGAGCGCGTCCATATTCAGCGAGATGTCTTCGCGGATGGCGGCGTGGGGGCAGCCGCCGGTTTCGACGCCCACGATGCGGTCGGCGGAAAGGGCGCTTTCGCGGATAAGGAACTCGGCGTCCTCGCGGGTAAAGATGTCGTTGGTGACGACCCCCAGCCGGTACTCGGCGCGTAAGCTTTCGCACAGCGCCTTGAGCAGGGCCGTTTTGCCGGTGCCCACCGGCCCGCCGATACCCACCGTAAAGGCCCGCTTGCGAAAGTTGCGGTGGGGCGGCAGCCGGCGCGTTTCGCGCTGAGTGAAATCGCCGGGCGAGTCGAGTACCTCGTGGCTGTGGCCGTGGAGCAGCAGGGCGAGCTTATCGACAAAAGCCATAGTAAGTACTTATTTTTTAAGCGGCAAGCAATTGCTTGGCTACACTAGTTTAGGTAATAATAGGAGTCGCGTCGTCAACTCGCTGGTCAATATCGGGAGCAACTCCGGAAATTCCCACACCCGCATCGGGGCGACTTGCGTGTGCTCGACCGGAAACCACGCGGTGGTGGCGTAGGTCAGCAGCGCCTTTTCGGCCGCAGCACGGTCGCCGAGCTGTGCGTACAGGCGTGCCGCGCTGAGGTGGTGATTTTCCGTGCGCAGTTCATCGGCGTAAAGGCCATAATACTGCAGCACGTCCGTCGTGGTACCGGACTTAAACATAAAATGAAGCAGATAGTCGGCCCCGGCCGCACTGTCGAACGTCAGTTTCGGCCGATACTGGCGCAGCTGCGGAATAAATGCTTCGAGGGAAGTGCCGGTGGCTAGCGGGGGTAGGGGCGGGGCATCACTGGGCAGTTGTTGCGCACCTGCCAGACGCAGCAGGTGCTGCGCTACTTGGTAACGATAAGAATGCAGGTGATGGTCGGGTAGGAGCAGGGCCTCCTTTTCGGCCAGAAACCGCTGGAGAAACTGGCTGGCCCGCGCTTCATTCCCGCTCAGCCGTGCCGCTCGCGAGTAGGCAAATAGGTGTTCGACCAGCACGTTGCACGCGTACCATTGCCCATCGAAAGGCAGCGCCTGCTCGTCGAGGTGCATGGCCGCCGCAAAATCTCCCTGAAAATAGGCTACCTCGGCGGCGGCCGAGGCCTTTTGCGGCTCGAATCCTTTGATGGCCGCCAGCTGCGCTAAGCCCGCCTCAATCTGGCCGCTACGGATAGTTTGTAAGGCTTTCCGCAGCTTGACCGAAATTTTTACCATGTCTATTGCTCAATCAAAAGGGAGCGACTAGTTCTGAAACAGCCGCGAGTAAATATCGTCGTGCAGCATCTGCGCCACGTCGAGCAGCACGGTGCAGCGCGTAGCCTCGGTGTAGGGCCGAATAGTTGCAGCGGCCAGCAGATTCTCAAACACGCCGTAAAAATCGTGTTGCAGTTGGTGCCCAGCCATCGGCCCCAGCAGGCCCAGCCGGATGGCCGCGCTGAGCTGGTCGCGCAGGGCCAAGTGCAGATAAGTAAGCTGAATGTCCGCCAGCGCAAAGCCAACGCGGCCCAGGCTCAGCCCGAATAGGGGCACAAAATGCGGTGGCAGCTCGTCTTGGGCTAGCTCAATGCCTAATTCCGCCAATCCCGCCTCGGGGTAGAAGGTAGCCAGCAGCTTGAGCCAGCTTTTGCCCTGCGTGAGGCTGGCGCGGTGTAAGGCCAGCGTGAGCAGTTGGGCGTCGTATTCTATTAGCAGCGGCGCTAGCTCAATATCCGCACCCTGCGCCGCCGAGGTGATAAACGGTAGCTCAAACCCGACTGCCTGCTGCAAAAACGAATAGAGGTAGGCGCGAAACTCGCCTTCGGAGCGCAGTAGGCCGAAAGTGAGGCTGCTTTCCAGCCCGTAAGAATAGGCAAACGAGCCGGTGGGCAGGGCCGAATCGGCCAGGTGGAGCAGGCGGGCGAGGTGGGGCATAGATGAAAGCTACTAGTGATAATCCAGTGGAGCGGAGATGCTCAGCTGAATGCTCAAAAAGGCAGATCTTCTTCGTGAATTGTTTTCCTCCAAGCCTCTATCTCTGGGTAGTCTATGTCTGCAAAATGAACTAGCCGGTTGGTGAGTAGATTTTTATATTGTAAGTAATTCAAGAGTAAAAATACGGATATTTCATCATAGCCGCTAATTTCATAATAGGCAAGCTCAGACCCATGCTGACTCAGTAATAAATTAACAGCATCTACGAGCTGGGTTATAAATTCAGGGTGATTTAGGTTTTGGTACTCAACGGGAATAAAGTATTTTCCTGCTTGCAAAATTAATCGTTCCTGGCCGCTCGGAGCGATTAATTCATCTTGGCAAGCTGGCTGGTACCGATTGAGAGGGCACTTGCGAAGTAATTGTAAGGCAAGCCATTCGTAGAAAAAGCTAGTCTCGCTCTGATCAAACCAACCTTTGCGCGAATCATTAGAATAGGTAACTAGCCTGGGGAGAGCTAAGTGTAATAATTCATTGATATCGAAGAAATTAATTTGTAAAGTGCGTAGCTTATACGTTGGAATTACTTCCTGTTCAGTAATAATGCCAGCTTTCAATAAAGCTTCTACGATTTCTTGTAGCTCGCCCAATGAATAGTTGCGAAAGACGCGTGCATCCATATCGTGCGTATAATCACTTTAAAACAGATTATACAGCTGCGCCAGTGGTAGCGTCTGCGCCGGCTCGCAGGTCAGGTGCACGCCATCTACCATCACCCGGTACGTCTCCGGGTCTACTGATATATTGGGT
>CAJYVK010000252.1 GCA_913778455.1 uncultured Hymenobacter sp.
CAGCCTAACTAAACGCGGACTACAAAGTCCGCGCTACTTTTGCCCTTCATGACCGACGCCGAATTTGACCTGCTCGACGAACTGTATTTTGTAACGCCCTTCCGGGTCCTGCTGGAGAAAACCGGCCGGCCCGCACCCGAGCTGCTGGCCCTACTGGGCAGCCTGCTGGAGCGCGGCCTGGTGCGCTACTACTGGCCCGACCCCGACACCGAGCTGGCCTACGAGCCCACCTCCTTCGGGGCGCTGGGGCAGGATGCCAGCTACCTGGCTTCCAAGGAAGGTCTGCTTCAGCACAACAGTCGCTAACGGTGGCCGCCGCGCCCGCCTTTCCCGACGCCCAGCCGGCCGCGCCCGATACGGCCGTGGTGGTGCCGCCCCCGGCGCGTACCCCCGGCTACTACGTGCGCCAGCGCTTGTGGGCCAACCGCCCCGCCGTGGCGGGCCTGGTCTTCATCGGGCTCTGCACGCTGGTGGCGTTGCTGGGCTACTGGATCTTACCCGACCCCTCGCCCAACGCCAACAACGGCCTAGTGCAGTTGCAAAAGCAGCCGCCCGGCTTTGTGGCGACCCTCCGCCAGGTGCCCGACCCCGCCGCCCCGCCCCCCGGCAACCTCTGGCAAGTGTGGCTGCACGGCCGCCCGCCCCGGGTAAAGGAGGAGGTGGCGAAGCCGTCACTTACCAGCTCACCAGCTCACCAGTTCACTACCCGCCGCTACTGGCTGGGTACCGACAAGGCCGGGCGCGACGAGCTGAGTCGCCTGCTGCTGGGCACGCGCATCTCGCTGGGTATCGGGCTGGTGGCGGTGCTCATCTCGCTGGCTATCGGCGTGGTGGTGGGCGCGGTGGCCGGCTATTTTGGCGGCTGGGTCGATAGCCTGCTGTTGGGCCTGATGACGGTGGTGTGGAGCATTCCGGGCATCATGCTCGTTATTGGCATTTCGCTGGCCCTCGACAGCAAGGGCGTGTGGGTGAGCTTCGTTGCTGTGGGCCTGACCATGTGGGTCGATGTGGCGCGGGTGGTGCGCGGGCAGGTACTGGGGCTGCGCTCGGCCACGTTTATCGAGGCGGGGCGGGTGCTGGGACTGCCGACCAGTCGGCTCATTTTCGGGCACTTGCTGCCCAATCTGCGCGGGCCGCTCATTGTGCTGGCCACTAGCAATTTTGCGGCTGCCATTCTGCTCGAAGCCGGCCTGAGCTTCCTGGGCCTGGGCGTGCAGCCCCCGGCCCCTAGCTGGGGCCTCATGGTGAAGGAAGGCTACGACCTGCTCGGTACCGAGGCGGGCCTGTGGCTCACGCTGCTGCCGGGGCTGGCTATTAGCCTGCTAGTGCTGAGCTTCAACGTGCTGGGCAATGGTTTGCGCGATGCTTTTGATCCCAAAACCCAGCTGAGCTAGGCCGGGGGCGGCGAGTTGGGCGGCGGGGCGCGTATTATTGTAGCCCCTTCCTTTTCCCTCACGTTATTTCGGCGCGCTCGGCGGGCCATTTCTTTCACCCCGGCCTATGCCCCACCAAGCCACTGTAGCGGGCCTCGAAAAGCGCCTCTTCCTCAAGGAGCGTGAGCTAGGGGCGCTACTGGAAATCACCCAGGCCATTACCCACGACTCGTCGGAGGGCGATTTATATAAAATCTATCAGTTCACGCTGATTGGGCAGCTGGGCGTGCGCCGGCTGGCCCTGTACGTGCTCGATGAAGGATCTTTCCGGCTGAAAGTGAATTTCGGGACGGCGCTGTCCAATGACTCTCATTTTTTGCCCGCCGAAGTAGCCAAGTGGTGCCTTACGCCCACGTGCCGGGTGCAGGAGCTGGGCCTGGGGGCGGCCTGGCAGCACTTTGAGTTGCTGGTGCCCGTACGCCAGCAGGAAAGCGTGCAGGCGCTGGTATTCGTGGGCACCTTGCACGGCGACTACGCCAGCAGCGAGGCGCTGTCCTTCCTCGAAACGCTGAGTAACATCCTGCTCGGGGCGGTGGCCAACCTACGCCTGGCCCGCCAGCGCGAGGCCCTGCTGGTGGCCGAATCGGCCGTGCGCCGGGAGATTGAGATTGCCCAGCAGGTGCAGCAGCGGCTGTTTCCGCAGTCCTTGCCCAACAACGGCCACTATGCGCTGCACGCTACGTATCAGCCCCACACCGAAATCGGGGGAGACTACTACGACGTGGTCGAAATCGACGCCAACCGCCTGCTAGTGTGCGTGGCCGACGTGAGCGGGAAGGGCGTGCCCGCTTCGCTGCTGATGTCGAATTTCCAAGCCGGTCTGCGCACGCTGCTGCGCCAGGGCGTAGACCTGGTAACGACCGTGCGCGAGCTCAATCACCTCATTTTTCGCAACGCCGGGGGCGAGAAGTTTATCACGGCTTTCCTGGCGCTCTACAACCGCGACTCCCAAGTGCTGGAGTACGTCAATGCCGGCCACAACGACCCGCTGCTGCTACCCGATACCGGCCCGCCGCAGTCGTTGCACGAGGGTACCGTCATGCTCGGCATTATGCCCAGCCTGCCGCCCTTCCGGGTGGGGCTGGCTGCCATGGTACCGCACTCGCTGCTCTTTACCTATACCGACGGGCTCACCGAGGTTTTCAACGCGCAGCAGCAGGAGTTTGGCGAGGAGGGCGTGTTACGCACCTTGGTTCGCAACCGCTACCTGCCGCTGCCCCGCCTGCACCAGGAGCTGCTGCACTGCATCCGCCAGTTCAACGTCAACGGCGAGCGCTTCGCCGACGACGTTACCATGCTCAGCCTGCGGGTGAAGTAGGTGAGATAGTGAGTGGTGAAATGGTGAGGGGGCGATTTTCTATTCACTGGCGCGAGTTTAGCGCAGTGTAACTCGTGCCGCTAGCGCGCCAGTGGAGGCGCAGCCTCCACGGGCGCGCTAGCGGCAAATTGCGTAAACTGAGCTTAGCAGCGAAGTGTGCGTGGTATTGCCGCTGTGCGGCAGTGGAGGCACAGCCTCCACGTCATGGCTTGGCACGAGTTACGCTGCGCTAAACTCGCGCCAGTGAATAGAGAATCACCATTTCACCATCTCACCACTCACTATCTCGCCGCCTCCAGCCATGTACCGGTGCGGATGAGCAGGGCCAGCGCCACAAAAAAGATGGAGCCGATTTTATCGGTTTCTACCAGCTCGTTGAGCAGCAGGTGAAAGACGATAATAACGAAGGACAGGGTGACGGCCACTACCACGCGGTGGAGCTCGGGGTGCGGAAGGGTCGCGTGGTACAGGCGCTCGGCGGTGAGCAGGGCCGCGCCCACCAGCGCACAAAAGAGTACGAAGGCCGGGATGCCCTGCTCGGCCAGTTGGAGTAAGAAATAATTGTGCACGGTGGAGCCCTCGTGGTTGGCGCTCACGTAGGTGCGGAAGCTCGTCACGGTGAAGCGCTTATACTCGGGGAAGAAAGTAGATGGGCCGCTGCCCGTCCAGGGCCGGGCGGCTACCATGCGGGCCGCCGCCACCCAGCGGTATACCCGCTCCATCCCCGATACATCCTGGAGCCGGTAGGTAGATTGCAAGTGCGCCGAGAAGCTGTTGCCGTGCCAGGTAGTATGCTTGTAATCGGGGCGATAGCGGATATAGTTCTCGTTGTGCACGAAATAGGTTACTACCCCCGCCGTAGCCAGCGCCACGGCCAGCAGCAGCACCCGCGTGAGGTGCAGGCGCATCACCACGTAGTAGATGCCCGCCACGGGCACGGCCAGCCACGAGGCGCGGGTGTACGACAGCAGCAGCCCAAACAGCAGCATACCGCCCGCCCCTAGCCACAGCCAGCGCCGGCCCCGCGTGCCGGCCCCGGCCGCCAGCCCCCCCGCGAAGGGAAGCAGCAAGGCCAGCGTGGTGGCGTAGATCACGTGGTTGCGGTAAAAGGGCTGCAAGGCCCAGTTGACCTGGCCAAAGCTGAAGCCGATACTGGCGTGGCGCGGCAGCACCCACAGCAGGCTGGCTACCGTGCCACCCACGTAGCAGGCGGCCAGCCGCCAAAAATCAGCCGGTCGCCGCGCCACCAGCAATGTGCCCAGTAAAAAGGGAATCAGGTACCAGCACTTGGCCAGCAAATACTTGATGGACTTAACTTTGTCAACCGACAAATACGTGTCGAGGCCCGCCCACAGCAGCAGGGCAAAGGGTAGTACCAACAACGGATGACGCCATTCGCGCGGAGCCAGCTGCCGCAGGCTGCCCGGCCCCAGCAGTAGGGCCAGCGGCACGCAGGCCAGCAGCGCCAGCATGAGCGGCTCGGAGGGGACGTCCATCCGCAGGCCGCCGACCAAGCCAATCTCGTGCGAGAAGGGCAGCGTCAGAAATAACCCGTAGTAGAGCCACTGCCAGCGGATGGCGGCCAGCAGCAGACCCGGCACCGCCAGGGCGGGCAGCAACGCCACGGGCCGGTCGGTCAGCCCCCCCAGCAGCAGGCCGCCCAGCACCAGCAGTATGAACCCCGCGAACAGCCACTGGCTGGTATCGGCAGGCCGGAGGCGAAGCAGGAAGGAGCGCATGAGTGGGTAGGAAAAGGAAGAAAAGTGAGCCCACTGGCCGTAGCTCGCAGGCGCGGGCGGGGCGGGCTAGGGGGCGGGTTGCCGGGTCGATTCCCGGCGGTACAGCTCCAGCAGCAGAATCAGCAGGACTGAGCCAGCCAGCACGGCCAGGACCGAGCCCACTACAATAGCCATCCGCAGGGGCTTGCTTTTGCGAGTGGCGGGGTAGGCTTTCTGAATGAGGTAGAGCGAGGATACCCGGCCGCTCAGCGCTGTCTCGGCCTGCTCGAAGGCGGCCTGCGCCACCGCGTGGCGCGTCCGCAGGTCGGCGAGGCGGGCCACCAGAAAGGCCACCGAGTCGGCCCCCTGCGTCCAGCCCTCCAGGTTGATGACGTTGCCACCCTCGGCCCGGGACTGCGTGAGGCCGCGTAGTACCCGGCGCAGCCCCGCCACGTTGCCGGGGCCGCCGGCCTCCGCCAGGTGCAGCTCCTTCTCGGTATCGATGATGGCTTTGGCGAGGTAGCGGCTCTGTTCTTCGAGGCCGAATACGCCGTAGTAGCGCCGGGCGGCCAGCAGCTGCCGGCGGGTGCTGGCGTAGCTGGCCCCCAGGCGAGCCGCCCGCCGGCGGTACAGCTCCAGCACGTTGCGGCGGTTTTCGAGCGTCAGCTGCTGGGTGGCCGAGTCGATGGCGGCCATCAGGGCGTTGGCTACGTCGGCGGCCAGCCGCTTGTCGTAGTCCTGAAACGTCAGCTCGATGGCATCGCGCTCGTTGTGCACGATGCTGAGGTTGCTGGCAAATTCGCTCAGCACGTAGTTGTCGGCCGCGTCGGTGCCCGGCTGCCCGGCCCCGTAGTGCTCGTACAGGTGAAATTGGCGAATCATGCGCTCGGCCAGCGGCAGCGACTGCCCGATGGTCAGCACCCGGTCGAGGTCAACCGACGTGCCGTCGAGGTCGAGTTTGAGAATGCCGCCCGACAGGCGGTCGGGGTCGCTACTCTGGGGCGAGGCCGGCAGGAAGATGGCCGTCGAGCTGTAAATATTGGGGAGGCTCCAGGCAATGCCGGCGCTCACGGCCGCCGTGAGCGCCAGGGCCAGGGCCAGCTGGTATTTCCAGCGCCAGAAAATACCCCGCAGGCCGGCGAGCGAAAAGGGGGGAGGCGAATCGGGCAGCATAAGCAGATAAAAAGGCGCTGCCACTAGACGCAAGCGCCGGGCAGTAACGGGCAAATATAAACTGCCGACTGGTCTGGCGGGGCTTTATCTTTGCGCTTTCACTGGCTGCGGGCTATCCCGCATTTTTCGCATCAAACGCTTTCTTGGTAACATCAGCCTCGCCGTAGTGCTCAATCTGCTCGTGAAGCCGGGCTGGGTGCTGCTCGAAAACGTGGTGCAGGACCGGCTGGGTCACGCCACCTTCGGGCTGATTGCCGCCTGCTCGGCCCTGGCCGTGGTGGTCGCCACCTTTGCCGACCTGGGTCTCACGCAGTTTACGGTGCAGCGCCTGGCCGCCGAGCCTCGTTTTGCCGACCGGCAGTTTGCGACGTTATTTCCCTTGCGGGGCCTGCTCACGCTGGCCTCGCTGCTGGCCCTGCTGGCCCTGGGCTGGGGCCTGGGCTACCGGGGGGCGGAGCTGGGCCTGCTGGGGGCGGTGGGGGCGGGGCTGCTGCTCACGCAGTACGGGCAGTTTTTGCGGGCACCGGTGCAGGCCCGCCAGCACTTCAATACCGATGCTCTGCTCTCGGTGCTCGAAAAGCTACTGGCCCTGGGCCTGGTGGCGGGCCTGCTGCTGGGCGGTAAGCTGGGGCTGGGTAGCTACATCGGGGCGCGGCTGGCGGCGGCGGCCTTTACGGCGGCGCTGTTTCTGGGGCTGCTGCGGCGGCTGTTTGGCGAACTGCCGCACCGCTGGCCCCGGCGCCGCCGGGCGGCGCGCCTGCTGCGCGGCAGCTTGCCGTTTGCCTTCATCGCCCTGCTCTACGGCATCAACGAGCGCGTCGATATGGTGCTGCTCGAACGGCTATCGTCGGCCCGCGAGGCGGGGTACTACGCCGGGGCCTACCGCTGGCTCGACGCGGTCATGATGTACGCTTGGACGGTACTGCCGCTGTTTTTTGCCCGCTTCGCCTACGCTGCCGCCCGGCCCCGCGAGCTGCGCCAGCTGCTGTGGGTCGGCCAGCGGGTGGTGGCCGTGCCGCTGCTACTGGTGGTGGCCTTCGTGCTGTTCAGGGGCGAGGTGCTGTTCTGGCAGTTCAGCCACAGCTCCGGCCCCGAGCTGGCGCACATGACGCAGTGCCTCAAGATATTGTTTCTCAACGTGCTGGTCAATGCCTTTTTTGCCATCTACAGCACCCTGCTCACCGGCACCCGCCACCAGCAGCCGGTGAGCTGGCTCGTCGCCCTGAGCATCGGTCTCAATCTGACGCTCAACCTGCTGCTGCTGCCCCATTACGGGGCCGTGGCGGCGGCCAGCAACACGCTGATGAGCGGCCTGCTCGTATCGGGTGGCTACGTGTGGCTGGTGGCGCGGCGCATGGGCATCCCGGTGCCCTGGCACCTGCTGGCCCGGCTGGCCCTGGCCTTCGGCCTGCTGTGCGGAGGCTGGTACCTGGCGCGCACCCAGCTGGCCCTCTCCTGGTGGCTCGAAGCCGGCCTGATGAGCCTCTACTTCGCCGGCCTGCTGCTACTGACCGGCCTGGTCCAGCTCCACGAGCTCCGCCAGCTCCGCCGCTCCCGCTAGTTCCACCTGCCGCCTTCCTAGCCTCAAGTAGCTATGCATGCATCAGCTAAGGAAAGCCAAAAAAGCAAAAGGAAAACTCATAATTTATAACTCATAATTCATAACTAAAAAATAGAATGCACATTGCCGTCACCACTCGCTTCCTGCTGCCCGGCGGCCACCTGGAAGGGTTGGGGCGCTACACGTTTGAGGCGCTGCGCTGCCTGGTGCAGCAGCAGCCCGACTGCACGTTTCACTTTCTTTTCGACCGCGCCTACGACCCGCGCTACCTGCTCGGAGCCAACGTAGTGCCGCACGTTTTACTGCCCCCGGCCCGCCACCCGCTGCTCATGCTGGCCTGGTACGAAGGGGCCGTGGGCCAGTGGCTGCGCCGCCACCGACCCGCCGCGCTGCTCTCGCCCGAGGGCTTCACGGTGCTCGGCACCGCAGTGCCCCGGGTGATGGTACTGCACGACCTGGCTTACCTGCACCGCCCCCAGGATACGGGCTGGCTGATGATGCGCTACTACGCGTACTTTCTACCGCGCTTCGCCCGGGCCGTCGAGCAGCTCGTCACCGTGTCCGACGCCACCCGGCAAGACGTGGCCCGGCAGTATGGGCTACCCGCCGACCGGATGTTGGTCGCGCACAACGCGCCGGCCCACCACTTCGCGCCGCAGCCCGCCGAGGCGCAGGTAGCTACGCGCGAGCAGTTCAGCCAGGGCCAGCCGTACTTTCTATTCGTGGGGGCCTTGCAGCCGCGCAAAAATCTACCCAATCTGCTTCGGGCCTTCGCCCAATTCAAAGCCCAGGGCGGCGCTACGGCGGCCGCCGTGCGCCTGTTGCTGGTGGGGCGCACCGCCTGGAAGGCGGGGCCGGTATTCGAGCTTTTCCGTAGTTTGCCGCCGGCCGTGCAGGCGGCCGTGGAGTTTACGGGCCGGGTGAGCGAGGCCGATCTGGCGCGTCTTTACGCGGCGGCGCTGGCCACGGTCTACGTACCGTTCTTCGAGGGCTTTGGCTTGCCGGTAGTGGAAGCGCAGGCCAGCGGCTGCCCGGTGCTGACATCGAGCGTGTCGTCGCTGCCCGAGGCGGCCGGGGGCGCCGGGGCCGCCGTGCTCTGCGACCCGCACGAGCCAGCCGCTATCGCCGAGGGCTTGCAGCGGCTGGCTAGCGACGAGCCGCTGCGGGCCAGCTTGCGGGCCGCCGGCCTGGCCAACGCCGCCCGCTTTTCCTGGGAGCACACCGCCCGGGTGCTGTGGCAGGCCGTGCAGCGGGCGCTGGCTCACGCGGCGCAGTAAAACGGTAGTGTAGCCTGCCCGCGCCCGTCCATTACCTTTGCCGTGGGCCGCGCTGGCGGCCTACGGTTCGTTATTCAGTAGCGCCAGTTTTTCGCATGGCCCGCCCGCATCCCCACCACTTTGCTTATCTGATGCTGCCTCAGCTCATTGGCCGCCGGCCCGCCGCCGTGCGCCGCGAGCTGGCCGACCCGCTGCTGGCCCGCGAACTGCTGCTGTACATGTGGGATAAAGCTGCCGAGAGCCTGCCCCCGCGGGAGCGCGTCTCGTCCCGGGGCCTGCACCTGAGCTGGCACCAGGTAGCCGGCCGCCCCACGGCCCTGCTTCACCTGCCCGCCCCGCAGGCCACGGGCG
>CAJYVK010000253.1 GCA_913778455.1 uncultured Hymenobacter sp.
CGGCGGGCTGACGACGAAGCTGCACGCGGTGGCCGATGCCCGCGGCCGGCCCGTGCGCCTGGGCCTGAGCGCCGGCCAGCGCCACGACGCGCCGCAGGCCTTGCCGCTGCTGGGTGAGTTGGCCCCCACCTACCTGATTGCCGACCGCGGCTACGACTCCGACCCGTTCGTGACGGTTTTGGCCGCCCGCGGCACCCATGCCGTGATTCCGCCCCGACGCAAGCGTCGCCACCCGCGGGCCTACGAGGTAGCCCGCTACGCCCAACGCCACCCCGTGGAGCGACTCTTCAGCCGACTCAAACAATTTCGCCGCGTGGCCACCCGCTATGACAAGCTCGATGCGCATTTTTTAGCCTTTATCCAACTAGCCGCAACCGTCCTCTGGTTGCGCGACTGTTAACACCTCCTAGTCTACCAGCAACCCATCGGCCATCGCCTGCTTGATGAGCGCCGCCGTGTTTTTGACCTGCATTTTCTCCATCATATTCTGGCGATGGGTTTCAATGGTGCGCTTGCTCAGGAATAGCTTATCGGCAATTTCGCCCGTGGTCAGGCCCTGCGAAATGAGCTGAAGCACTTCAATTTCGCGACGCGACAGGCCGCCGGGCTTCTCGGCCGGCTCGGTGACGCGGGGGTTGTCGCGCAGCTTTTGCAAGGCGGTGAGGCCGGCGGCGGTGCACAAAAACTGCCCGCCGGCGGCCACCGTGCGCACGCCGGTCACAATTTCATCCACGCCCGAGCTTTTGAGCAGGTAGCCGTGGGCACCCGCGTCGAGCATCTGGAAAATGTGATTTTCCTTGTCGAGCATCGTCAGGGCCAGGATGCGCACGTCGGGGTACTGCGTACGGAGCTGGCGGGCCGTTTCGGGGCCATCCATGCCGGGCATATTCACGTCGAGCAGCACGACATCGGCAGGGGTGGCGGGCAATTGGGCCAACAGCTCGTAGCCATCGCCGGCCTCGCCCACCACCTCCAGGTCGGGTTGCGCGTTGAGCAGCAGGTGCAGGCCGGAGCGCACAATGTGGTGGTCATCGACCAGAAAAACTCGAATCATACAAGCTGGCAAAAGGACCGGAGTGGATGTCCATTTTAGCAAAATAAGATGAAGAAATGGCAAGAATTAATGGCCGTGGTCCACGGGCGTAGCGCCAGCACCTCAGTTCAGGGCGTTTAATTAAGTCACTATCCATCAGATTAGTATCTCGTTACTACCCACCTACTGCCTAGGTCCGGCCAGCCCCGAATTATTTCGCGCCGGGCCGTATTGCCGTGGCTACTGGTGAGCCGCCCCCTACCCAAACAGCTTCTGGCACAGCCTCCACCGAGCGGCCGGCCAGCCAGTCACCCCTGCGGGCCAAGCTGCGTACACGGCTTTTTACCTACCCTATGCCGACCGATTTTCTCCCCGACGCGGCCGGCCCCGACCACTGGCCGTTCCTACCCGAGCGAGTGCTGCACACGATGCCCTGGGGCGTGCTGGCGCTCAACCGCCAGGCCGTGCTGCGCCTGCTCAATCCCTACGCCGCCCGGCTACTGGGCTACGCCGATGCCAGCCGGGCGCTGGGCCGACCGCTGGCGCAAGTGGTGCCGGCCGATTTTCCGGCCGAGCTGCTTCAGGCGCTGCACGCTGCCCTGACGGCCCCCGGCCCGGTGGAAGGTCAGTTTTACCTGCCCTACTGCCAACAGTGGCTAGCCATGACCACCGCCCCCGGCGCGGCGGAAGTACTGGTGTACTGGCAAGACGTCACCCACCTCGTGGCTAAGAACCAGCAGTATCAGGCCCTGGCCGACCACACCCCCGACGCCCTCGCCCGCTGGGATACCAGCCAGCGCCTGCACTACGCCAACCCCGCCCTCGAAGCCCTGGTGGGCCAGCCTTTACTGCCACTACTGGGCAAAACGCCGGGTGAAATCGGGCCGCTGCCTTTCTTGAGCGATGCTTTTCCGATGCGGCTGGGGCAAGTGCTGGCCACCGGGGAGCCGCAGCGCGTCTACACCACGCAGGGGGAGCAATACTTTCAGACGCAACTCGTACCCGAGCTGCATAATGGGCAGGTACACACGGTACTCTCGCTTACCCACGACGTCACGGAGCTAAAGCAGGCCGAGCTGGCAGCGGCGGCCCAGGCCCACTTCAACGAGCAGCTGGCGACTACTTCGCCCGACCGCATCCAGGTGCGGGCACTGGCTACCAACCACGTACTGTACGTAAACCGGCCCGTGCTGCGCGAGCTGGGCTACAACCCCGACCAGGCGCTGGCGGCCCACGCCCGGGGTGAGGCACCCTTTCCGGGAGCGCCGGCCGATGAAGCCGCGCTGGCCGCCTACTGGGCCTCGTTTGCCACGGCCAGCCCCGACGAGGTATTGGTGGTTGAGCATCAGCTCCAGGCGCTCGATGGCACGTGGCATTGGTACCGCATGCGGGGTAAGGTCTTTGCCCACGACGCGCAGGGCCAGCCCAGCCAAGCCTTGTCAATAACGAGCTGCATCACGCTCGAAAAGCAAGCGGAAGCCAAGCTCCGCGCCGCCAACGACCTGCTCGAAGCCGTGTTTAACGCCACTCTCAACAGCCTGGAAGTCCTCACCTGCGTACGCGACAACCGGGGTAAAATCGTTGATTTCGAATGGCTACTCACCAACAAAGCGGCCCAGCGCCTGGTGCAGCGCACCGACCTGGTGGGCCGCCGCCTGCTGGCCGAGGAGCCCGTTATGCTTACCAATGGGGTATTTCGGCGGCTGCGACGGGTAGTGGCCCGGCAGCAGGCTACCGAGTTTGAGCAGTATTACCCGCACGAGGAAACGGGGGAATGGTTTCACGTAGTGGCCGCGCCGTTTGGCGACGGCGTGGTGGTACATTGGCACGACATCACGGCCCGCAAGCGGGCCTCGGCCGAGCTGCTGCGCCTGCAAGTATCGCAGCAGCAGCAGCTTGCCAACGCCGTGCTCGATGCCCAGGAAGCCGAGCGCCGGCGCATTGCCGAGAGCCTGCACAACGGCCTGGGCCAGCTGCTCTACGCCACCAAGCTGCACCTGCAAGCTGTCGTGCCGCCGGCCGGCGACACCGCCCTGACCAACGCCAAACAAAAAACTGAGCACCTGCTAACCACGGCCATTGCGCAGGTACGCAGCATCTCGCACCAGCTGGTCCCCATCGTACTCAATGATTTTGGGCTGGCCGCTGCCCTGCGCGACCTGTGCCACACCCTGCGCGTACCGAACCTGCAGGTGACTTGCGCAGTGGGCGAGCTACCATCCCTACCCCCGCCGCTGGCCCTGGCCTTTTACCGCATTGCCCAGGAGCTGGTGGCCAACCTGACCCGCCACGCCGAGGCCACCCAGGCCGAGCTAACCCTGACCGCGCAGGCCAGCTGGCTGGAGCTGCGCGTCGAAGACAACGGCCGGGGCTTTGACCCGGAGCAACTCGCCCTGCCGGGCCTGGGCCTGCGGACCCTACGCGACCGCACCCAGCTGCTCAACGGCGAGTTGGCCGTCACCTCGGCACCCGGGCAGGGCACGCGGGTAGTAGTGCGAATACCGTATGGCCCTGCTGCCGGCCAAGCAGCAGGCCCGGCCTATCACGGGCCGGGGCTAGATGTAAAAACTACGGAGCGCCCCTCCGCATAAATTACCAATTTACCTGTAAATCAAACAACTAACCTGGCAAGACAACAACTTAGGGAGGCCCGGGAGCCGTTAGAAAATTAGCGCTCACCGCTAGTTCTTAGCCTCTCTTCCTTTTCCACTTTTTGCCATGTTTGACAAGCAAACAACCCTCGCCGACCTGTTTACCCTCAAGCTGCAAGGGCTTTACGACGCCGAAAAGCAGTTGGTCAAGGCCCTGCCCATGCTAGCTGACAAGGCTACCGACCCGCGCCTGCGCATGGCCTTCGAAAAGCATTTGGACGAAACCGAAAACCACGTAGCCCGCCTCGAACAGATTGCGACCAATCTGGCCGTGGACCTTGACGGCCCCCGCTGCAAAGCCATGCAGGGTCTAGTCGAGGAAGGCCAGCAGATGATGGCCCTGAACGCCAGCGACGAGGTGCTCGACGCCGCCCTGATTTCGGCGGCGCAGGGCGTTGAGCATTATGAAATTGCGCAATACGGCACCGCCGTGTACTTCGCCCGGCGCCTGGGCTACCAAACGGAAGCGGCGCTGCTCAGCGACACGCTGGCCGAGGAAAAGAGCACCGATGAATTACTCAACCAACTAGCTATCAACTCAGTCAATGAGAAAGCCTTGAGCTAGCCGCCGCTAGCCCAAGGACCGGTATACCCAAGCCTCCCCACCCCCGGGGAGGCTTTTCGGTAATGGCGCACCGACACTGTTCAGCTTAGTTTTGCATCAGTAGTGGCCCTCGCCCGTCACCACGGGGCCGGGGCTGCGTATAGCCCCTTCGCCTTCCTTGTACCAGCCATGCTGCAACTAGACCAACTTTCGCTCAATATCCCGGACACGACCAAGCCCCGCGTGGTGGTTATCGGGGGTGGCTTCGGGGCCGTCAACCTCACCAAGAACCTCCCCAGTGATCAGTTCCAGGTGGTGATGCTGAGCAAGCAGAACTACCACGGCTTCTGGCCGTTGCTCTACCAGGTGGCCACGGCCGGCCTGGAGCCCGAGTCCATTGGGGAGCCTATTCGCAAGCTATTCGACGACCACTCCGACTTTCACTTCCGTTTTGTGCGCGTGACGGGTATCGACCCCGTGGCCAAGACCGTGAGCACACTCATCGGCAGCGTGCGCTACGACTACCTGGTCATCGCCACCGGCACCAAGTCCAACTACTTTGGCAACAAAGAGATTGAGCAGAACGCCTTCGGTCTCAAGCACCTCACAGATGCCGTGAACCTGCGCAGCCAGCTGCTGCAAAGCTTCGAGCAGGCTAATCTTACCCAAGATCCGGCTCTGCGCCAGGGCTTGCTCAACATCGTAATTGCCGGGGCCGGCCCCACCGGCGTGGAGCTGGCCGGCTCGCTGGCCGAGATGCGCCAGCACGTGCTGCCCAAGGACTACCCCAACCTGGATTTCCGGCAGATGAACATCTACCTCGTCGATGGCCTCGACCGGGTGCTGCCGCCCATGTCGCCCGAGGCCAGCCAGCACGCGCACGGCTACCTCCTGAAGCTGGGCGTCAATATCAAGCTCAACAAGCTGGTTGCCAGCTATGATGGCACCACGGTGCGCTTCAAGGACGGGGAGGAAATCCTGACCCAGACCCTGGTATGGGCGGCCGGCGTCACGGGTGCCACCATCGACGGCCTGCCCGCCGAAACCGTGGAGCGCGGCCGTTACCTCGTCAACGATTTCAATCAAATTCAGGGCTACACCGACATCTTCGCCATTGGCGACGTGGCCGTGATGAAAAGCGACAAGTGGCCCAAAGGCCACCCGCAGGTGGCGCAGCCGGCCATTCAGCAAGGGACGCTGCTGGGCGAAAACCTGGTGCGCCAGCGCCGCAACGAGGCGTGGAAGCACTTCGACTATTTCGATAAGGGCTCGCTGGCTATCGTGGGCCGCGCCCGCGCCGTGGCCGACCTACCGGGCAAGCACACGCTCAGCGGCTTCATCGCCTGGGTAGCTTGGCTGTTCGTACACATCTACTACCTGGTGGGCTTCCGCAACAAGCTTATCGTACTGACCAACTGGGCATATCGCCTGTTCACCTACCAGCGCGGCACCCGCATCATCATCCAGCCCTACGTCAATGACCATGATAAAGTAGGGCAGGAATTTGCCCGGCAGCAGGCCATCGACTAGAGCCGGGGCCAACCTGTAACACCAAGCTCCGGCTTGGTGAGGCGTTCGGGCGCACTCGCCTGGCACCTCACCAAGCCGGAGCTTGGCGTTACATGCCGGGCCATTTCGACTGAATACTATTATCTACACCGCTTCTCACGCAAGTACGGGCCAGCGACCAGCCCGCACCTGCGTGTGCGTACCGGGCACTCGGCCAGAATCGGCGAAGCTTATCTTTGATTCTTACAGCCATCCGACATGAAGCCGCGCCCGCTCGCCGAACTCTACGCCAAAGTAGCTACTGCTACGGCCGCTACTCCGCATCCTATCCAGCCCGCCGACATGCAGCGGGAAATCGGGCAGTTCAACGTGTTCGATATCGCCGACCTGATGCTGGCTAACACCAGCCGGCCGCCCATGACGTTTGACCGGCGGGCCTTTCACAAAATCAGCCTCATCAGTGGGCGCAGCCGGGTGGAATACGCCGACCAGACGGTGGAAGTGGCCGGCTACGCCCTGTGGGTGGCCACTCACCGCGTACCCTACCGCTGGCTGCCCCACGACGCGGCGCAAACCGGTTATTTCTGCGTATTCACCGACGAATTTCTGCGGCCGGCCCAGGGTGCCCTGGCCCCCGACGAACTCCCCATCTTCCAGCCCGGCAGCTACCCGATCTGGGAGGTATCGGCGGCTGAGCAGGCCACTATTGAGCCGATTTTCAAAAAGATGATACGTGAGCTAGCTTCCGACTACGCCTACAAGTACGACTTGCTGCGTGCCTATTTGCTGGAGCTGCTACACGAGGTGCAGCGCCTGCAACCCGCCGCGGCCCTGGCTCCTGCCCACTCGGCGGCGGCTCGGCTGGCAGCCCTGTTTACCGATCTGCTGGAACGGCAGTTTCCGCTCGAAAACCCGCAGCAGCAACTACGCCTACGCACGGCCGCCGACTACGCCGGGCGGCTGCACGTGCACGTCAACCACCTCAATCGGGTGCTGAAGGAAGTCACCGGCCTTACCACTACCGCCCTCATCGGCCACCGCGTGACGCAGGAGGCGAAGATGCTGCTCAAGCAAACCAACTGGACGGTTTCGGAAATCGCCGGCAGCCTGGGCTTTGCCGACGTGGCGCATTTCTGCAACTTCTTCAAGCGGCAGACTTCGCTCACGCCGGGCGACTTCCGGGGCTGAGCTGTTTGCCAGCCGCTTGTTTGATTTTTACAGTAGATGGTGTGGCCCGCGCAACGCCCGCGCTGGCCCGGCCCCGGACCTTTGTGCGGTCATTTATCACCTCACAAAATCAACCACATGCGCATTTTCGTTACCGGCGCTACAGGCTTCGTCGGCTCCGCCACCGTTCAGGAATTACTCTCCGCCGGCCACCAGGTGCTCGGCCTCGCCCGCTCCGACGCCGCCGCGCAAGCCCTGCGGGCCGCGGGGGCGGAAGCTCACCCCGGCTCGCTCGATGACCTCGACAGCCTGCGGCGCGGGGCCGCCGCCGCGGATGGCGTCATTCACCTGGCTTTCATTCACGATTTTTCGGCGTACGCGGCTGCCGGCGAGGCCGACCAACGGGCAATTGCCGCGCTGGGCAGCGCCCTGGCGGGCTCCGACCGGCCCCTGCTGACTACCACCGGACTGGCTGGCTTCGCGCCGGGCCGCCCCGCCACCGAGACCGATACCCCCGCTTACTCGCTACGGCAGTCCGAGCCCGCCACCCTGGCCTTGGCGGCGCAGGGCGTGCGGGCGGCAGTGGTGCGCCTGGCGGCCTCCGTGCACGACCAAGGCGACTACGGCTTCGTGCCGACGCTCATCGACATTGCCCGCCAGAAGGGAGAAGCCGCGTATGTGGGCGACGGCCTCAACCGCTGGCCCGCCGTGCACCGGCGCGATGCGGCCCGGCTCTACCGGCTGGCGCTGGAGCACGGTACCGCCGGTGCCCGCTACCACGGCGTGGCCGAAGAAGGTATCGCCCTGCGCGATCTGGCGGCTATTATCGGGCAGCAGCTGGGAGTGCCAGTGGTTTCCAAATCGCCCGAAGAAGCTCCCGAGCATTTTGGCTGGATGGCTCGCTTCGTGGGGTTGGACCTGGCGGCCTCCAGCGCACTCACCCAGCAGCAGCTAGACTGGCAGCCCAACCACCCTACCCTGCTGGCTGATTTAGCCCAGGGCCATTATTTCAACCACGCAAGCAAGTAAAAGCTCGCAGAGGAAGCAGCTGCACACTTCTGTTCTGCGTTGAGCACCTATTGCGGGACTCCGGCTAGCGTACGCTAGCCGGAGTCCCGTTCTAATTAGGTCCGCCTTAGTTAGCCGAGCTTGGCAACTATTGCCTGGCCCCGGGGTTGAAGACAAATGGAAAAGCCCCTGATTCCAACGTTTGGATTCGATGCCTACCCGCAGGCTGCCACGCCGGCCCCCAGCCCTGCCGCCACCGAGCCGCTGGAGCAGTTAGTGGCCTACCGACGCGAGGACCGCTTCGCCAGCTGCCGCCGGCATATGGAGCAGCACCGCCGGCACTTTTACAAGCTTTCGCTGGTGGAGCAGGGCGGCGGCACGTTTTTTCTCAACGATGAGGTGGTGGAAGTGGCCCCGCAGTCCATCCTGCTCGTAAAGCCCGGCACGGCTTTAAGCTGGCACCTGCACGCGGGGCCGCAAACTGGGCTGTACGCGTTTTTTTCGGCCGACTTTTATAATGCCGGGCTGTTGCCGGGCTATCAATTGCACGCCGTGCTGGCCGGGGATGCCCCCTACGTGTACCACCCTTGCACGGCCGCCGAGTACGCGGCGGTGCAGCAGTGCGCCGAGCAGCTCTGGATGCAGCAGCGCCACCTCGAAAAGGCCCGCCTCTACCTGCGCCTGCTGCTGGCCGACCTGCGCCAGTGGGATACCTCGGCTCCTACGGGCAACCTCCCGGCCCCGGTGCAGCAGTTTCTCAGCCTTATCGAAACCCGGCTGGCTGCCCTCGCGCCGGTCCTTACCCTGGAATTCTACGCCGAAGCGCTGCACCTCACACCCAAGCACTTGAGCGCCCTGTGCCGCCAGGCCACCGGCAAGAGCGCCACCGACCTGCTCAAAGAGAAAATAGCTACCGAAGCCAAGGTATTGCTCACCGGCACGCCACTTCCTATCAGCGAGTTGGGGTATCGACTGGGGTTTTACGACGTGGCGCATTTCTCGCGCTGGTTTAAGCGCGCGGTGGGGCAAGCCCCCTCGGCCTACCGGGCGCGGTTTACGGGGTACAAATAGTCAGGCCATCGGTGCAAAGCGGCTGGCAACCGGGGCGGATAGCTTTGTATAACCGGAGTGAGACATCTGTAAGCGGCCCGCAAAAGCGAGTGCAAGCTAGCGTCTTAGGGTCATCACCTCGCATCCTTTTCCTTTTCCTTTTCCTTTTCCCTTTCCTATTCCATGCATAAAACAGCGCTAATCGTCGGAGCCAGCGGCATCATCGGCAGCAACCTCGCCCGCGAGCTACTCGCCACTGGCTGGACTACCTACGGCCTGGCCCGCCGCCCAAATACTGCCATCGCTGGCCTCCACCCCGTAGCGGCCGACCTCCTAGATCCGGCCAGCCTGCAAGCGGCCTTGGCCGACGTGGCTCCTACCCACGTATTTCTCACGAGCTGGATGCGCCAGGACACCGAGGCCGAAAACATCCGCGTGAACGGCGCGATGGTCCGCAACGTACTGGCGGCGCTCGCGCCCAAGCATTCGGTGCAGCACGTGGCGCTGGTCACGGGTCTCAAGCACTACCTCGGGCCATTCGACTCGTACGCCCGGGCCGGGGCGCTCCCCCCCACCCCCGTACGCGAGGAAATGCCCCGGCTCGACGTGCCCAATTTCTACTACGCCCAGGAAGATGAAGTGTATGCCGCCGCGGCCCGCGACGGCTTTACCTGGAGCATTCACCGCCCGCACACCATCATCGGCCAGGCCGTGGGCAATCTCATGAACATGGGTACTACTCTGGCCGTGTACGCCAGCCTCTGCAAGGAAACCGGGCGGCCCTTCCAGTGGCCCGGCTCCGTGGCGCAGTGGCACGGCCTTTCCGACGTGACCGATGCCCGCATCATTGCCAAGCAGCTTGCATGGGCCGCCACTACCGAAGCAGCCCACAATGAGGCGTTTAACATTGTCAACGGCGACTATTTCCGCTGGAGCTGGCTGTGGCCCCGGCTGGCATCCTGGTTCGGCGTAGAGGCCGCTGGCTTCGATGGTACCGTGCATCCACTCGAAGCGGCGTTGGCTGCCGAGGCGCCCACCTGGTACGCTCTCGCTACCCGCTACCAGCTGGCCGAGCCCGACCTGAACCGACTGGCCTCGCCCTGGCACACCGACCTCGACCTAGGGCGCCCCATTGAGGTGATGACGGATATGTCAAAAAGCCGCCTGCTAGGCTTTCACGCCTATCAGCGCACCGAAGACTCCTTCTTTGACCTCTTTGCCCAACTGCGCGCCGAGCGGCTCATCCCGTAGCCCTTGCCCGTACTTCCGCTTATGGAGCGGCTAGCCCTAATACACAAAAAGTCCCGGCCAATTGGCCGGGACTTTTTTCTTTGCCGTACCCTTTGGGTACTCGGCTACTTATTTACGCTTAGCGGGGGCTTTGCGGCTGCGGGGGGCACCGGTGCCGGTGGTCTTCTTGCCGGGCAGCTTC
>CAJYVK010000254.1 GCA_913778455.1 uncultured Hymenobacter sp.
CAGTACGGAGAACGTGACGAAGGAGAAGGTGAACGGCAGGACGATTTTAAATAATTCGATGATACGCCGTGCCCATACCAGGTGAGCCGGTGGGTTAAAGGTCAGCTCGGGCGCGAAGGCCGTGGACACTGGCCGGTTGGGCAATAAAAAGGCGGGTGAGCCCACCCAGGAAGTGCCGTCGGGCGGCGTGGTGGTGGGGGCCGAGGAGAGGGCACCAATCAAATTATTGGTACCCAGTACGGTGCCACCGGCCAGCACCGCGCCGTTGCCCACGAAGGTGCGCGGCCCAATCTCGGTGGGTAGCATCGATACCAGCCCGTGCTGCACGCGCGGCGCGCCCACGCTCACCGAGTCAGCCAGGAAGGAGCCGGGGCCGACGGTCAGGTGCTCGGCCGAAATGTGGTTGAGCGTCGATACCTCGGCGCGGTGGCCGATTTTAGCCCCCAGCAGTCGCAGCCAAGCTGGGGTGTAAATGGTGGCGTAGAGCGACTTGAGTAGCTGGAGACTCTGGGCTAGCACGGCATCGGCCACCCAGTGGCGCACGTAGGCGAGGCTGTAGAGCGGCAGCGTGGCGCTGGCTTGGCGGCCAGCCACCAGGCGCTTGGTGAGTACCAGCGCGGCCATCAGCAGCAGCACGTAGAGGGCCGAGAGCGGCAGCAGCGTGAGCAGCGCGGGCTCGGCCCCGAAGTGCGCTACGCTCTCGTAGAGCAATACCAGAACGGGCAGCGAGGCCACCGAGGGCACGAGGAGCATCAGCGCGATGGCGGCCAGTTGGGCGGCTAGGTAGCCCGCGCCGGGGCCAGCGGCCGGGCGCAACGGCGTAAGCGGCACCTCCCGCACGCGCTGGGCTGGCGAGCCCAGCCAGCCCTCCTGGGCGGGTACGTGCTGGCCGGCGGGCAGCACCGAAAGGTCGTCGAGCTCGGCCCCGGCCCCGAGGCTGGTGTGGCCTTCCATGATGGCGCGTAGGCCCACGTAAGCATCGCGGCCTACGGTGGTCGGGCCGATGATGAGGCGGTCGCGCTCTACGCGGTAGCCGAGCAGGGCCGCCTCGCGGGCCAGGCTGGCCCCGTCGCCCACCGTGAGCAGGTCGAAGCACAGCACCCGGGTGGTGCCCAGGTAGACGTTCTGCCCAATCTTAGCGCCCAGCAGGCGGTAGAAGACGGCCAGGAACGGCGTGGCCGAAAGCAACTGGATAGGCGCGGCCTCCACCAGCTTTTTCACCACCCAGAAGCGGAAATAGTAAAAGCCCCACAGCGGGTACTCGCCGGCCCGAAAGCGGCCGATGACCAGCCACTTCACGGCGACCACCAGCAAGCAGGCCAGCGGCACGTAGCCGATTACGGCCGCCGCCCCCGTCAGCACCAGCGCCGGCAGCGACCACTCGTCGAACAGCGGCCGGAAGTGCAGCATGACGTTGAGCGAGAAGACGGGCACGGCGTAAAAGGCCGCGATGGCCAGCAATTGCAATATGGCCGTGAGCAGCCGGGTGAAGGTGCTGGCCCGCAGCAGCGGCGCGGCCAGCGCCGGGTCGGGAGCGGGGTTGGCCGGCGCGGCGGCAGCGGTGGCCTCAACCGAGGCCGCCAGTGCCTCGATGGTGCGCCGGGTGTACATCTCCTTTACCGATAAGCCCTGGAAGCCGGGCTGCTGGCGCAGCTCGGAGATGATGAGCGAGGCCAGCAGCGAGTTGCCGCCGATGTCGAAAAAATCGTCGGTAACGGAGAGGTCGGCGGTATCGAAGCGCTTTTGCCAGGCGGCGTAGATGGTGGCTTCGAGCGGGGTGCGGGGCAGGGTGAGCTCGCGGGCGGGCGGCTGGTCGCCGCTCACGGGGTAGGGCAGAGCCTTGCGGTCGACTTTGCCGCTGGTGAGCAGCGGAAAGGCCGTGAGCGGCACGAGCGCGGCGGGCAGCATATAGGGGGCCAGCCGCTCGCGCAGGTAGGCCCGCACGGCGCGTTCGTCGAGCAGGTGGTCGGGGCTGAGGATGAGGTAGGCGATGAGCTTCTTCACGCCGTCGGCACCTTCCTTGAGGGCCACGGCGGCGTTGCGAATGCCTGGCCATTGCAGGAGCAGGCTCTCAATTTCGGCCAGCTCGACGCGGAAGCCCCGAATTTTGACCTGGGTGTCGATGCGGCCCAAAAAGTCGATGTTGCCCTCGGCCTCGAAGCGGGCCAGGTCGCCGGTGCGGTAGAGCCGGCCGCTGAAGCCATTGGGTAATTCGCTGACCGTATTGAACTTGGCGGCGCTCAGCTCGGGGCGGTTGAGGTAGCCGGCGGCCAGCGCGGGGCCGCCGATGCACAGCTCGCCGGCCTGGCCCAGCGGTACGAGCTGGCCCAGTTGATCGAGCAGCAGCGCTTCGTAGCCCGCCAGCGGCCGGCCAATGGTGAGGCGCTGGCCGGGAATGAAGTCGGCGGCCGTGGCGACTACCGTGGCCTCGGTGGGGCCGTAGGTATTTACCACCCGGCACTGCCGGCTGGCCCACTTGGTGAGCAGCTCGGGCGGGCACACCTCGCCACCCAGGATAAGCAGTCGCAGGGTGGGACTGGTAGCCGGCAGCAGCGATAGCAGCGTAGGCACGGTGGAGAACACCGTCACTTGGTTTTCGGCCAAAAAACCCGGTAGGGCGTCGGGTGCCTTCATGGTGTCTTCGGGCACGGGTACCAGGGTGCCGCCCGCGCCCCAGGCCAGCCACAGCTCTTCGAGCGAGGCGTCGAAGGCTACCGAAAAGCCCTGCACCACCCGGTCTTGCGGGGTGGGCTGAAACAGCGCCTGCTCGGCCCGCACCAAATGGCAGATGCTGCGGTGCGGAATGAGCACGCCCTTGGGCAACCCGGTAGTACCGGAGGTGTAAATGACGTAGGCGATGGAATCGGGGCCGCCCGCTACGGGCTCCAGAAAGGAGGGGATGGCCGGGGCCGGCTGGCTTAGGTCGAGCACCAGGCCAGGCCATTCTTCAAAGCCCTCGGGCAGCGGGCGGTTGATGAGCAGGGCCCGCGCCCCGCAATCGCCGAGAATGAACGTGACGCGGTCGGGCGGAAAGGATAAATCGAGCGGTACGTAGGCCGCCCCGGCCTTGAGCACGGCCAGCATCCCCACGTACAGCTCTACCGACTTGGCCATGAACAGGCCCACAAAATCGCCGGCCTGCACGCCTTGGCGCTGCAAGCGGGCGGCCAGCTGGTCGGCTTGGTCGTTGAGCTGCTGGTAGGTGCAGTGCTCGCTCAGCCAGCTCAGCGCCACTTGGTTGGGGTAGTGGCGAACGGTTTCCTCGAAAAGCAGGTGCAGCTGCTGGGGGCCTCCCTCGGGCACCTGCTGGGGTACGGTACGGAACTGGCGCAGCAGATTCACTTCCTCCTCGGCCAGAAAGAAAACGTAGCCCACGGGCACGGTAGGGTTCTGGCTGATTTGCGCGAAGACTCGCTGCACGTGCGTCGGCAGGTAGGCCGCGCCCCAGGGGCCGGGCAGCCCCCCGGTACCGGCGAAGCTGACGGCCACCGCGTCATCGGCTCCAAAATCCAGGGTGAGGCACCACTCCTGGTCGGGGCTCTGGGCCTCGGGAGCGGGAAAGGCCAGGCGGCAGCGCGTGATGGCCGCGCCCAGCTGCTCGGCCACCCCGGCCAGGCCCATCTGGAGCTGGCTGGTCGCCTCGGCGGCTACCTCGGCCAGGGTGAGCGTGTCGGCCAGGTGCAGGGCGATGGTAGCGGCCGGAAAAATAGCGACCTCGTTCTCGACTCGTAGCGTGGCTTGCAGCTGGGTCGGGCTGCGCTCGGCGGGCTGGCGGTAGTACACCACCGCGAAGGCGGCCAGGTAGCTGGCAATAATGGTGGCCTTTTGCTGAAAAGCCAGGGTGAGCTGGGCGGGTTTGGGAGTGGGCTCCGCGGGGGAAGCGAGGGGCAGGTCGGTGGCTGGGGTCATAGAGAAGCGGAAGGCAGCGCGGCGGGTAGCGGTCGTTTTTTGCCCACGGGCAAGAGCCGGGTACCAAGTAGCACCGTGCTGCGTGAACACCCTGTGAGATTTGGGCTCGAGAATTACCGG
>CAJYVK010000255.1 GCA_913778455.1 uncultured Hymenobacter sp.
TGGCCCAAACCGCCCCCGCCGACTCCGCCCGCCCGAATCGCCACCAGCTGGGCCAGGGCGGGGCGAGCCAGGGCCAGCAGGGCAGCGGGGAGCAGAAAAAAGGGGGGGCGCATAGCGACAGGGAAAAGGGACAGCGGTGAGAGTGGGTGAGCTAAGTGGCTGGTGGGTGCAAAGATGAGCTAGTAATGAAGTTGAAAAAATGAAATACTTATAAAAAATAAAGCAAGAAGAAAATCACGTTGAAAAGCTGGCTGGGAGGATTGCGAAGTAGATGGTATTCTCGCGGGTGCGTCGCGGGTGCAGCACCACGGTGCTGGTGGAGCTGGTGCAAACCGTGCGGGTCGGATCACTGGCAATACCGCCGCCCAGCCCGGCCGGAATAGAGTTGCGGCCAGGAGTGCCTGACCGGCCCCGGCGCTAGTGGCCCCGCCCCTTGGAACGGGCACGCAAGGCCCTTTCACCACCCGGTTATTTCCAGCGCGGAGTAGTGCTGGCTAGCAGGGGTAGCCACCGTTGTAGGGCGCGCCGCTGGCATTTAATGGTGGTGAGTACGCGCTGCCCCTGGCCCGTGGTCAGCTTGCCCGGCAGCTATTCCAAGGCCGAGGAAAGGCTGCACTGGCTGTCGAAGCGTAGCAGCTCGGGACTCATCTTGAAGCCTCGGCCGCCAAAGCTTTTGCTGTACAGCTCGATGTCGGCCGTTGGCCGGCCCCAGCCGTCGGCCCGGCTGCTCTCGGGGCTGGAGTGGTCGCTCACTTCCAGTACCGCCCCGCGTTTCACGTGCAGGGCCGCGCACATTTTGTCGGCCGTTTTCACGGCGTCGGCCAGGGCCAGCACGTCGGCTTCGCGGCGCAGGCTGTCGGCCTGGCTGTGGCCGTAGTTCAAGTCCTTAATGCGGCTGATGGGCGTGGCCAGCAACTCTTCGAGATAGGGCGAAAGCTGGCGCAGGTCATTAATGCGCACCGTGACCGACTGGGTGGAATTAAAGCCCACGAATACTTCCTTGCCCTTCACGTAGCCAAACTCCTTATTAGACGAGGTGCTGCTCACGCGTACGTCGTCGCGGCCCGGAGCGTAGCGCTTCGACACGGCCAGCACCTGATCAACTACCCGCTGCACCTCGGCCACGGCATCCTTGAGCCGGGGGCGCGTAAAGGCAGCGTCTACCGTTAGCTCGGCGTAGTTGGGGTACACCGTAACGTGGCCGTAGCCCACGCTGCGCACCTGGCGCGGGGCCGTGGCGGTGGGGACAGGCTGACAGGCCCCCAGGCTCAGCAACGTAGCGACAAAGACGGCAGTAGCAAGGCGGCGCATGGCAGGAGCGGGAAAGTAGTTGACCCGAATAAAGAGCGGGCTGCCGCAGAACGCGGCTCGCCGGGGAATTATTGGCATAACCTGGTACCGCAGCTCAACAGGTAGCGGCCGGCCCGCGCCGTCTGGGGTAGCTTGGCCCGCGCAAAGGCAGCGGGACTTGCGGCAGATTACTCCGCCCACCAGTGAAAAAATCAGTTGCCCGCCTTCTCCTCCCGGTGCTGGAGCCAGAGCTTGGCGGCGTGCTGGCGAAAGACCGCCGGCGCACCCTGCCAGGCGGCGTCCAGGGTATAGCTCCCCCCGTCGAAGGTGCCCCCGCCGGTGGCGAGGCGGCTGGTGCCGCGCAGGGCATATTTGCGCGAGCCCTCATGCATGATAATTTTCTGGGTGCTCGGGCTGACGTCGCCCCGGCAGGTAGTGCGGTACACCAGCCACACCTCGGCCGTGCCATTGCGGTCGAGGTCGGTCACGGTCAGGCCACCGGGGCGGAACCGGGCCGCGATATCGAGCGGGCAGTCGGCCTCAAAGTCGTGTAATTGCCAATTGGGAGCGGTGCTAGTGGCTGGGTAGTGGTAGGCGTAGAGGTCGGCGCGGCGGCCGTCGCTGCTCTGGGCGGCGGGGTCGGCAACCGGGCCGCTCTGGGTAGCCAGCACGGTGTAGGTGCCGGTGCGGTCGGTATAATGCAGGGCCTGCACCACGCGGCCGCTGTGCCGGAAGGTGGCCGGCACGGCCGCCGGGGCCAGCGGGCTCACCCGCACTTGCGCCTGGGCAGTCGGTGCCATCAGCACGAGCGTTGGGAAAAGGAAAGGGAGCTTCACGAGACGGAAGGAAGTAGGATGGTCGGGGCAACTTATCGATCCAGGCGAATACGGAGGTCCTTGCTCGCGGTCACGCCAGGTAGCTGTGATGCGCAGAGTTGCCACCAGTAGCATTATCAAGGTACGGGCCGCCGCCAAGCTTACTAGCAAACTAGCGGGTGGGTTGCTGGCCGAGCGCTCACCCGCGGGGGTGGGGAGCCGGTACGCTGGTGATCTTAGCCGCCGCACTGATGCAGCGGGAGCAGTTACGCCGCCAACTGGTAGAACCGCTACCGCCCGATCGACTAAGAAACGCAAGGCATTCCGAACGGAAGGGAAAATTACGGTACGATTTCAAGGATAAGTTGCACATTAATGTGCCTACATCGAATGAACGTTCGCAGAGGAAAGAAATAAGCTCGGCCGTAAAAAAGCCTGGTTGGCCCAAAAAAGCAGAAGGTAGGGAAGGGAAAAAGCCAATTTTGGCTTGCTAAAGCCATTTAGCAAGATGCTCTATTCCTTTTCTACTCCCATGAGTCTACCCAAAGTCTCCCTTCTTCTCGCTCTGATTAGTTCGGCTACCCTATCAACTGCCCGTGCTCAGTCGGCCTGCACCCAAACCAGCGTTTTGAACTACCGCGCCGACCCCGGCACAGGTAACGTCGAAAAGCGTACGGCCACCGAAACCCAGCTGGCCACCACCTGCACGTTCAGCAATTACTCGACCGTCGTGGCAGGTTCCACACCCACGGCGGGCACCGTCAACGACGTCTTTCAGCTCACCAATACCTACGCCGCCCAGATTGACGGCCGGGCGCTGGTGTGGCGTCAGAACAATACCGGTACAGGCTTCGCGTCGGGTACGCCCAACACGACAACCAATACGGCGACGCCGCTCAAATCCAAGGTGCTGCTCACGTTCAGCCGGGAGGTGTCGAACCTGACGCTGGTTATTCAGGACATCGACCGGGGTACGCTGGCGAGCGGGGGTGGGAGCGACTACACCGACGAGGTAGATTTCTACGCCGCCAACGCCACTGGGCAGGCTACCGACGTGGCTTCGACGGGTGCCGTGCGGCTGGGCTTCGGGTCGGCGGCCGCCAGTAGCTCCAGCACTACCTGCGCCTACCTGCCGCCCTTTGCCCTGGATGGCCTGACGCAGGTGGGCCTGCGCGGCACGGCCCTCAATGGCACGACTACCGCCCCCAGCCGCGCCGGCAACGTCACCATCACGTTTACCAATCCCGTCAAAACGCTGCTGCTCACCTACCGCAACCTGAACACGGCCAGCACCAGCCAGCTTCGCCTGCAAACCATCGGCATCGAGCAGCTGTCGTGGTGCTCCCAGGCTGACCTGACCACCGCCATCAGCGTGATGACGGTGCCCGCGGCCGGGAGTATGGGGCGCTTCGGCGTGAGCTTCAGTAATGTAGGCGATATGCCGACGGGTACCGTCGCGGCCCAGGTGCAGCTGCCCCGCCACCTTGCTGATGTAACCGCCACCAACGGCGGCACCTACGATGCCGCTACGGGGATCGTCACGTACTCGCCCAATAGCGCGGCGCTGGTGGCGGCTTACCGGGGTGTGCTCAACTCCGTTATCACTTACCGCGCCCCGGCCAAGGGCACGGTGGTAGATGCCATTTCCAGCGTAAGCTCGCCCACCAGCGAGGGATTGAATCCGAATCCGAACATCGCCTCGGCATCTACCACTACGACGGCCCCGCTGCCCGTGAATCTCACGGCCTTTACGGCCCGGCCCAGCGGCCCCGATGCCCGGCTGGCCTGGGCCACGGCCTCCGAAACCAACAGTGATTACTTTGCCGTCGAGCGCAGCGCCAACGGCGTTGACTTCGTGCAGATTGGTCGCGTGGCTGGGCACGGTACCACGCTTACCGCCAATACCTATGCCTACACCGATGGCGGCATTGCCCAGCAGGCTACCGGCACCGTGTATTATCGCCTGCGGCAGGTAGACTTCGACGGTACAGCCACCTACTCGCCGGTGCGAGCGCTGGCCCTGGCCGCCAATGCTACCGCGCCGGGCCTGGGGCTGTACCCCAACCCCGCCGTCGGCCCTACCGTCACCCTCGACCTGCTCACGCTGCCCGCGGGCACGTATCGGGCTACCTTGCTGAATGCGCTAGGGGCCGTGCTGGCTACGGCCCCCGTAAGCGGTGGGCAGGCCCAGGCGCTGAGCTTGCCCGCCGGCCTACCGAGCGGGGCCTACCTGGTCCTGGTGCAAGGCCAGGGCCTGCGCCTGACGCAGCGCCTGGCCCGGCTGTAGCGGATGTTTAGTGAGGCGCTACGGCGTACTCCCCGGGCGTACTACCAAGCTGGAGCTTGGTGTTACAACCAGTACATTAATAGCTAGAAATTGCGCTGAAACCCTCCCTGCCCATCACAATTGGCGCGCTTCGGCAAGCGGACGCTGAATGAGCATGACAGCTGTGATGGGACAGATGCAGTAGGTAGATGGCAGTTTCTCCGCTGACTATCAGAATTATCAAAAGAAGCCCGGCGGTAAGATTTACCGTCGGGCTTCTTTTCGTAGCGCTCGTCTTGGCGGCCCTGCCTTTTTTGGACGGGGACCGGGAGCAAGACAGTAGGTATATGAATGAGCGCCCCCAGGTTACTCCACTACCTCAGCCGCCAGCGCGCTGAGGTCCAGCCCGTCGAAGGTGCCCGAGGTCATGAGCAGAAGGTTGGTGTTGGCCCACTGCTGGGCGTGCAGGAAGTCGGCCAGCGCCCGGCTGTCAGTAAATACTTGCAAATCGGGCCGTTGGAAGGCGGCCTGCACGGCCTCGGGGGCCAGCGGAGGCAGGCGCTTGTGCTCCAGTACGTGGGGGTTGAAATACACCACCGCCACGTCGGGCGCGTCGAAGCAGTGGGCATACTGCGGTAGGAAGGCGGGGTTGAGCGAGCTGAAGGTGTGCAGCTCCAGGCAGGCCACCAGCCGGCGCGTGGGGAACTGCTGCTTGAGGGCCGCCGCCGTGGCCCGCAGCTTGCTGGGGGCGTGGGCAAAATCCTTGTACACGACCGACGTAGCGCCGGCCTGCACCAGCTCTAGCCGCCGGGCCGCGCCCTGGAAGGTGGCTACGGCCTTGTAGAAGTCCTTACCTTTGATACCCAGTTGCTTGCACACTTCCTTGGCCGCCGAGATGTTGCGCAGGTTGTGCTCACCGAATACCCGGATGGGTACTTCTTCGTCCTTTTTGGTAATCAAGAAAGTCTGCCCGCCGCGGATAACGTGCTCGTGCGGGCCGTAGCCCACGTAGGTTACGTCGGGGCTGCTGGGCACGGCTACGAGCTGGGTTTGCTCGTCGTCGCGGTCGTAGATGAGCACGCCGGCCTTGGGCGTCTGGCGGGCAAAAATCTCGAACTGCTCGCGGTAAATTTCCTCGGTCGGAAACACGTTGATGTGGTCCCAGCTAATGCCCGAAATCACTCCGATGTGGTGCTGGTAGAGGTGAAACTTGGGCCGCCGGTCGATGGGGGAGGACAGGTACTCATCACCCTCGATGATAATAACCGGCGCATCGTCAGTCAGCTGCACCATCAGGTCGAAGCCAGCTAGCTGCGCACCCACCGCGTAGTCGAACTGCCGGTTGTGGAAGCGTAGCACGTGCAGGATGAGCGCCGTGATGCTCGTTTTGCCGTGCGAGCCGCCGATGACCACCCGCTGCTTGTCCTTGCTGGCCTCGTAGATGTACTCGGGAAACGAGTAGATTTTGAGGCCCAGCTCCTGGGCGCGGGCCAGCTCGGGGTTGTCGGGCCGGGCGTGCATACCCACGATCACGGCCGAGAGGCCCGCGTGAATCTTTTCGGGGAACCAGCCCTCGGCCGCGGGCAAAATCCCGGCTACGGCCAGCCGGGTACGGGCCGGCTCAAAAATTTCGTCGTCCGAGCCCGTTACCTGGGCACCGCGCCGGTGCAGGGCCAGCGCCAGGTTGTGCATGATGCTGCCGCCCACGGCAATGAGGTGAATCTGTTCCAAAGCGTTTTTACTAAGAAGCTTACTGCAAAAAACGGTGGCGGCTATCGTCTGCCCGGGGCCGCGCCGCCCCCGCCAGGCTACCCGCCGCCCGGTTGTTGCCGGGGGCGAAAATACGGCCGGGCCTGGGCTCGGGCCGGGCGCGGCGTGCCAGCCAGCGGGGGGACTTTACTTTCTTTTCGGGCGCTCAATGGTTAGCTTTGTTAGTTCGGGCCCCCGTGGCCCGGCCGCTTTTACCCCAAGGCGGTGCCTGCCTCGTTAACTGCCCTCTGCCTAGCCTATTCCCGATGACCGACCGTATGGACGACCGCCTCAAGCAATCCGCCGCCCGCGCCGTGGCCGCCTTCCAGGGTGGCCGCAGTGGGCGGGCGCCCGTGCCCATGTCGCCCACCGGCAAGCTGCCCCCGCAGCGCCTCGAAATGGAAGCCGCCGTGCTCGGTGCCCTCATGCTGGAAAAAGACGCCCTCACCACGGTGGTCGATATCCTGAAGGCGCACAGCTTTTATAAAGATGGTCACCAGCGCATCTACAAGGCCATCAGTAACTTGTTTGATAAGTCGGAGCCCATCGACCAGCTCACCGTGGTGCAGGAGCTGCGCGAGATGGGCGAGCTCGAAGCCGCCGGCGGGGTGGGCTACGTGGCGGGCCTCACCATGCACATCAACTCGGCGGCCAACATCGAGGCCCACGCCCGGGTGATTCTGGAGGCGGCCATCAAGCGCGAGCTCATTCGCACGGCCACCGACATCCTGCGCGACGCCTACGAGGAAACCACCGACGTATTCGAGCTGCTCGACGCCACCGAGAAGAACATCTTCCAGGTGTCGGAAGACAACATGCGCAAGGGCGTGGACTCGATGCAGGACCTGATGGTGAAGGCCATCAAGGAGCTCGAAGAAAAAAAGCACCAGAAAGACGGTCTCACCGGCGTACCCACCGGCTTCTCGGCCCTCGACCGCGTTACGAGCGGCTGGCAACCATCTGACTTGGTGATTGTTGCGGCTAGGCCGGGGATGGGAAAGTGCTTAGCAAAAGGCACGCGGGTGGTGATGTACGACGGTACGCTGCGCAACGTGGAAGACGTGCGCCAAGGCGACCTGCTGATGGGCGACGATTCGACGCCGCGCCGGGTGCTGAGCCTGGCCCGCGGCCGCGAAAACATGTACTGGGTGCGCCAGAACAAGGGCGACGATTACCGCGTGAACGAGAGCCACATCCTCTCGCTCAAGCGCTCGCGCAACGAAGGCCCGCACCGCCACGGCGACGTGCTCAACATCGAAGTGCGCGAATGGCTCAAGAAAGGTCCTAAGTTCCGGTCGAACTATAAGGGCTATAAGGTGGCCGTGGAGTTTGCCGAAAAAGCCGTGCCGCTCGACCCGTATTTTCTGGGCCTGTGGCTGGGCGACGGGGCCAGCGGCAACTGCCGCATCACGGGCCAGGATGCCGAAATTATTGAGTACCTGCACGACTATGCCGCCGACCTGGGTATGCAGGTGACCACCGGCGTGGTGGCCAACCGCTGCAACAGCTACGGTATCACGCGTGGCCGGCAGGGGGGGGATATCACTGAGTACTCAGTGCAAGACGAACTGCGTCAGCTAGGTGTGCTGAATAATAAGCACATTCCGCAGGCTTACTTGGTCAACTCCACTGAATATCGCCTGCGCCTGCTGGCTGGCCTCATCGACTCCGATGGTCACCTCGACCCGGTAAGCAACGGCTACGAGATTACGCAAAAAAACAAACAGCTAGCCCAGCAAATTAAGTTTCTGGGCGACTCGCTGGGCTTTCGTACCTCGTTAAAAAAGAAGCGGGCAGCCATTAGCAGCATCGGCTACGAGAGCGAGGTGTGGCGCGTGCGCCTCTACGGCGACCTCGACCGGGTGCCGGTGCGCGTGGCACGTAAGAAAGCGCAGCCCTGGGCCGCGCCCATCGATTGGCGCATGACGGGCATCACGGTGGAGTTTGATAAGGAAGACGACTACTACGGCTTCGAAATCGACGGCAACCACCTCTTCCTGCTGGCCGACTGCACCGTGACGCACAACACGGCCTTCGTGGTATCGGCCATGCGCAACGCGGCGGTGGACTTCAAGAAGCCGGTGGCGATTTTTTCGCTCGAAATGTCGTCGCTCCAGCTCGTCAACCGTCTGATTTCGGCCGAGGCGGAGCTGGACTCCGAGAAGATCAAGAAGGGCAACCTCGCCGACTACGAGTGGGCGCAGCTCAACCACAAGATTTCCTCGCTTTCCACGGCCCCGATTTACATCGACGACACGCCCGCGCTCAGCATCCGCGAGCTGCGGGCCAAGTGCCGCCGCCTCAAGTCGCAGCACGATATTCAGCTCATTATCATCGACTACTTGCAGCTGATGAGCGGCAACGAGGGCGGTAAGAACGGCAACCGCGAACAGGAAATCGCCAGCATCTCGCGGGCGCTCAAGGGCATCGCCAAGGAGCTCAACGTGCCGGTAATCGCCCTCTCGCAGCTCTCGCGCTCGGTTGAAACCCGGGGCGGCGACAAGAAGCCGCAGCTGAGCGACCTGCGTGAATCGGGCTCCATCGAGCAGGACGCCGACATGGTTATCTTCCTGTATCGCCCAGAGTACTATAAAATTACCGAGGATGAAATGGGTAACCCCACCCAGGGTATGGGTGAGGTCATCATTGCCAAGCACCGGAACGGCTCACTCGAAACGGTGCAGCTCAAGTTCATCGGCCGCTTTACCAAGTTTGCCGACCTCGACGGCTTCGACGGGGGGGGCGACGCGGGCGGCTTCGGTGGGGGAGCCCCGGCCTTCTCGTCCAATGCCTTCCCCACCAGCAGCTTCGACTCGGAGCCGGCCGGAGGCCCCGCGCCGGGCGGCGGCTTAGGCGCGCCCAATACCATCCGACTGGGGTCGCGCATGAACGACGCTGCCCCCGCGCCGGTGCCCTTCCCCAAGAGCAACAGCTTCGGGGAGGAGCCGCCGTTTTAGGAGCGCTAGCGCGTAGAAAAGGAAAAGCATCCTGGCGTCTTGTCAACAACGACGGAGCGCAAGGATGCTTTCCTCACTGTCGGGGCTAGCTTTGCGACAATCATTCTCCAAACAGCTTGGAACAAGCCTACGCCCTCGACCCTGAGCCCGCTCAAGTAAGGCCAGCTATCTATTCGCCGCGCGTGATACTGGTTTTCTCAGTGCTATTCAGTCCGTTAGCCGGCGGTATCTTGACTTTCAACTCCTTGCGGGCAGCGGGGGAAAAGGCGGCTGCCCGGCAGGCGCTGTGGGTCAGCATCGGCTTGTGCGGGTTGCTGCTATTATTGGGGCAGGTATTACCACGCATTCCGGGCCTGAGCATTGGCATAGGGTATGCGAGCGGCCAGTGGCTCACGCAATATCTGCGCAAAAAATTACCTGATGAGGCGGACTACCCGCGGAAAAGCTGGGTGAAGCCAGCCGTTATCTGCGTGGCAATTAGCGCCTTGGTGCTCTACAGTGCGTTGTACAACAAGGGATTGGTAAGGTGAGTGCCGATTTGACCCTCCTCGGCCTGTGCCTGGCCGCGCTGCTGGCGGGCCTCATCGACGGCATGGTGGGTGGTGGCGGCCTCATCCAGCTGCCGGCGCTGCTGCTGCTGCTGCCCAAGGTACCGGTACCCACGGTGCTCGGCACCGGGAAGGTAGCCAGCCTGGCGGGTACGTCGGCCTCGGCCCTGCGCTACCTGAGAGGGCTGGCGGGCGTGGCCATCAACTGGCGCACGGTGGCCGTGGCGGCCGTGGTGGCCGGCTGCTTCGCGCTGCTGGGGGCGCGGGCCGTGAGCGGCCTCAACAAAGAGCTGGTGAAGCCGTTGGTGCTGGCCCTGCTGGTGCTAATGGCCGCTTATACCTTCTGGCGCAAGGACTTCGGCAGCCTGCACGCGCCGCGCCTGCGCGGCAGCCGCGAGCTGTGGACCGGCGTCGCGCTAGGAGCGGGCATTGGGTTTTACGACGGGTTTTTCGGGCCGGGCACGGGCAGCCTGCTGCTGTTCGCGTTCGTGGGGCTGTTCGGCTACGATTTCCTGGCGGCCTCCGCCTCAGCCAAGGTGGTCAACGTGGCTACCAACATTGCCGGGCTGGCCTACTTCGTTTCGACCGGGCAGGTACTCTACTACTACGCCCTGCCGATGGCGGCCTGCAACGTGCTGGGCTCGTCGCTGGGGGCACGGCTGGCCCTGCGGCGCGGCACGGGCTTCGTGCGGGTGCTGTTTCTGGGCGTGGTGAGCGCCTTTATTCTCAAGCTAGGCTGGGAGATCTTAAAAGGCATGTAGCGTAAGCTTTAGCTTGCGACGCGAGCGCAGCGAGCACCTACGTTGGCATACGTCTGCTCACGTAGATGTTCGCTGCGCTCACCTCGCAAGCTAAAGCTTACACTACATCCCCTATAGCTTGAAGCTGAGCGAGAACGAGTAGTTGCGTGGGGCGATGGGGTTGATGCTGTTGTCGTCGTGGACGTTGTAGCTCAGCTCGTTGAGCAGGTTGGCCACCTTGGCGCGGAACTGGAAGCGTTGGTAGGCGTAGCCCAGATTGGCGTCGAATTGAAAGTAGTTGGGCAGGGCAATGAGCTGGAATGGCTCGGGCTTTTCGGCCGTCCAGGGTTTGCCGGTGCTAGGGTCGAGCAGGCGGTTGTTGCGGCCCGCCAGGCGGTCGCCCACGTAGTAGCCGGTGGTGCCCAGCGAGAGGCCGCGCAAGAAGCCGGTATCGCGCAGTGAGCTGAAGTTATAGAAAATGCTGGCGCTGGCCGTGTGGGCGGGGTTGTAGCGCAGGCGGCTGCCGTCTGCGTAGATATTGCTGCGGGTGTAGGCGGTGTTGTTGTAGCTGTAGCCGGCCAGCACCGACCAGCCCAGGTAGGGCTTGCTCTGCACGTCAACCTCCACGCCCTTGCTCGTAACCTGGCCCGCCAGCTCCTGGGCGTTGGGAAAGGCCGTGGTGTAGGTGGGCGAGCCCGGCAACACGGTCTGCGCTTGGTTGCTGTTCACGATTTTGTACAGCGTCACGTTGGCCGAGAGGGCACCCTGGAGCAGGTCGTTCTTGAGGCCCACCTCGTACTGGTCGATAATCGACGGAGCCAGCGAAGCGCCGGTCACGTCTACGCCGCCGTTGGGCGAGAAGGAATTAGAGTAGGAAGCAAAGACGGCCGAGGTCTTAATCGGTTGGTACACCACGCCCAGGCGCGGCGAGAAAGCGTTGTCGTAGCGGCGGTTCTCCACGTAGGTGCCGGCCGTTTTATTGGTCAGCGTGGCGGGGTTGGAGTAGTAATACACGTCGCTGGGCGTTTCCTGGTAGCTCCAGCGCAGGCCAGCCAGCACCTTCACTTTTTCGCCGAGGCTCACGAGGTCCTGGGCGTAGAAGCCGGCGCGGCGAGTATTGTCCTTGGTAATGGAGTTGCGAACGAGGGCGTCGAAGCCGCTCAGGCGCAGGGCGGGTTGGGTAATTACCCGGCTGGGGTCTAAGATGTTGATGACGTCAAACGTCGAAACGGCCGTAGTGGCGCTGGTGGGCGTGGCCGGGTTGGTGTAGGCCAGGGTGGTGGTGCTGTACTGGTCGGCATCGGCCCCCACGAGCAGGGTGTGGGCGATGGCCCCGGTGCGGAACTGCCCGGTGAGGTCAACCTCGGCCAGGAAGTAGTTCTGGGCGGTTTCCGAGCGTTGCAGGCCCCGGTTCCAGTTGCCGTAGGTAGCGCCGGGCGTGCTCACGATGTTGGTGGGGCGGGCGGCGCTCTGCAAGTTGTTGTCGTAGCGCTGAAAGCCCGTGATGCCGCGCACGGTCCACACGTCGCTGAGGCGGCTGGTGAGGGTGGCGGTGGCGCTGGTTTGTTGGGTGGCGTTGCGGGCATCGGCCACGTTGAGGAAGCGCGAGCGCGAGTCCTGGATCTGGTAGTTGATGGCCCCGATGCCGTAGTCGGGCGTGCGGCGGTCGCGCAGGTAGTCGCCCTCCACGAGCAGGTCGGTCTTGGGGCTGAGGCGGAAAAGCAGCGAGGGGTTGACGTAGAAGCGGTTGTAGCTCACGCCGTCGCGGTAGCTGTCGCCGCGCTCGTAGGTGCCATTGAGGCGAAACGCCGCCTTGTCGCTCTGCCCGATGGCCCCGTATACGTCGAAAATCGGCTTCACCAGGCCGAAGCTGCCCGCCCGCATCGTCACCGAGCCGCCGCGCTCGAAGAGCGGCTTCTTGGTGACGAGGTTGAGCACGCCGCCCGCCGCCACGTTGCCGTAGAGGATGGCCGCGCTGCCCTTCAGCACCTCCAGGCGCTCCAGCGAGCTGGTTTCGGGCATGATGCCGTTGTTGAAGCGCACCCCGTTTTTAAACGTGTTGTTGCTGGTGTAGGCAAAGCCCCGGCTGGCAATCTCCTCCTGCGTACCGCCGGCCGCGCCCATCACGTACACGCCCGGGGTGTTGGCCAGTACGTCGCTCAAGCGCAGTACCTGCTGCTGTTCCAGCACCGGGCGTTCCACCGTGAGGCTGGCCTGGGGCATGTCGAGCGGGGCAATGGGCAGCTTGCCCACGGTGGTCGGGCGCTGGTTGAGCGTTTTGTTGCCGGTCACGGTCACCTCTTCTAATTGGCGGTCGCCGCGGACCAGGGTCTGGGCCGGGGCCGCTACAATTTGGCCGGCTACCACTTCGACCGTTACCTCCTGCGCCGAATAGCCCACGCCCGTGAACGTGAGCACCTGCCAGCCGGCCGGAGCCTCCAGCCGAAAATTCCCCGCCGCATCGGGCGTGGTGCCGTGGGTGGTGCCGCGCACCAGTACGGCCACGTGGTCGGCGCTCTGGCCGTCGGCCAGCGTCACGCGGCCGGTAATGGTACCCATGCGGTGGTGCGGAGCGTGGTGCGGGGCGGCCGGAGCCTGCGTCTGGGCCTGGCCGAATACGGGGAGCGTGAGAGTGGAAAGGAGTAAAGAAGAGGAAAGGTGGCGCATGGGCTTATTTAGAATCGTTCAACGCAGTGCAAAGTTGCAGCCGACTTTAGAATCGTTCCAAATAGGTGAGTACTTATTATGTGAAGACTACGTGAGGAATAGCCTGGGCTTTTTAGTTATTGTACTGGTTATAAAAAATTTACGCAAATAAAAAGCCTCTGCGCGAGAGGCTTTTTATTTAGAATAAAAGTAAATAACCGCTAGTCATGCTACGCTACGGCTAATATGTCCTCCGGTATCGGTGGTGTATCAGATAAGTGGAAAGCCTCGGCGATGAGCTCATAGGAATGCAGTCGATCGGCAAAATCGGCGGTAATGCTAGTCAGAATAAGCTCCTCCACCTCGTAGGCGGCGGCTAGTTCGGTGAGTTGTTCGCGTACTTGGGCGGGCGTGCCGCTCACCACGCGGGCTTGGTGGTGGCGCAGGCGTGCCAGCTCCAGCGGGCCAAACTGGTAGGCTGCCGCCTCGGCCGCCGTGGGGTAGGGGCCCCGCACGCCCTGCTCGAAGCGCAGCAGCTGCATGAGCATGGCCTTGGCTAAGGCGTTGGCCTTGTCCTCGGTGTCGGCGCACAGCACGAACAGCGCTACGCTGGCCGCGGGTGCGGCCAGCTCGGGCGAGGGCCGGAACTGCTGCCGGTAGGCCCGCACCGCCGCCGGCCCGCCGTGGGGGTTGATAAACTGGGCAAACGTGAAGCCCATGCCCAGCTGCGCCGCAAACTCGCCGCTCTGCCCGCTGCTGCTGAGCAGCCACAGCGCCGGCTGGGTCTCGACGCGCGGAATGGCCTGCACCCGCTCGTGAATGGTCTCGGGCGTGCGCTCGTCGCGCAGGTAAGCTTGCAGGTCCACGAGCTGTTCAATGAAGGCTTGCTCCTCAAACTTGTTGCTGGGGTTGAGCGCGTAGGCAGTGAGGCGGTCGGCCCCCGGGGCGCGGCCGATGCCCAGGTCGATCCGGCCCGGGTGCAGGGCCTCCAGCAGCTTGAAGTTTTCGGCTACTTTCAGGGCCGAGTAGTGGGGTAGCATTACGCCGCCCGAGCCCAGCCGGAGGCGGCGGGTGTGCGCGCCCAGGTGGGCCAGTAGCACCTCGGGCGCGGGGCCGGCCAGCGTGGTGGTATTGTGGTGCTCGCTCACCCAGTAGCGATAGTAGCCGAGGCGGTCGGCCAGCTGGGCGAGCTGGGTGGTTTCCTGCAAGGCCTGGACGGCAGTGGCGCCGGGGCGCACCGGCGACTGGTCGAGCACGCTCAGGCGCAAGGTGGGGGAGGTAGGCATAAGCTAGCGGAATAGTAAAAACGAGAATCGACCGGTAAAAACATCGGCTTCCGCCGCCTTGTTTCCGGGGCCGGATCCTTTTCCAGTTTCGCAACCCCTCTCTATGAGCACTCCCAACTCGCTCGTGCTACCCGTGGCCGACGGCACCCGGATGCACGCCTACGTGGCCCAGCCCCAGGGCATTGCCAGCGCCCCCGGCATTATCCTATTCCAGGAAGCTTTCGGCGTGAACGGCCACATCCGCAACGTGGCCGATCGGCTGGCCGCTGCCGGCTACGTAGTGATAGCGCCCGAGCTGTACCACCGCACCGCCGCGCCGGGCCTCGAAATCCCGTACGCCGAGTTTGCCACCCAGGCCACGCCGCACTACCGGGCCATCACGCCCGAAAACCTGGCCCAGGATGCGCGGGCAGCCTACGACTGGCTACAAGCCCAACCCAACGTGCAGCGCGACAACATCGGGGCCATCGGCTTCTGCCTGGGCGGGCAGGTAGCCTTCGTGGCCAATGCCGCGCTGCCCCTGCAAGCGGCCGTGTCGTACTACGGTGGCGGCCTGCACACCCGCACGGCAATGGCGCCGGACCTACACGCCCCGCACCTGTTCTTCTGGGGCGGGCTCGACCAGCACATTTCCAAAGAAAACATCACGACGATAATCGACGCCGTGGCCGCTGCCGGCAAGCCCCACATCAATACCGTTATTTCCTACGCTGACCACGGCTTCAACTGCGACGAGCGCCCCAGCTATCATAAAGAGGCCGCCGCCGAAGCCTGGGCGCTCACGCTGGCTTTTTTCAAGGAAAAGCTGGGCGCGTAGCGCTCGGCGGCAACTTCACCCGCCAGTGCCGGAGGTTGCCTCCAGGCACTGGCGGGCTTTGCGGATGTAATCGGCTAGCTCGGGCCTGGGTGGTCCTAGTTGGCTGGCTTGCTCGAAGAAGCTGAGCGCCCGGCCGTACTCGTTCAGTTCCAAGTAGTAAAGACCTAGGTTGGCGTGGGTGGCGGCCGCCGTGGGGGCTAGCCGCAAGCTTTGCTGGAGGTCATGAAAGGCGGCTGTCGGCTGCCCTAGCTTGAGCCAGCAATCGGCCCGGTTGCAATAAGCATCGGCTACGTACGCCCCTGCGGCAATAGCGCAGTCAAAATCAGCCATTGCCAGGACGTATTTTCCCATCTGCAAGTAGGCGTAGCCCCGGTTGTTATAGGCCCCCAGGTACGGCGGCTCTTGTGCCAATAGCGCCGTGTATACGGCCAGCGCAGCCTCCAGCTGGCGACTATACAGCAGCAAAACGGCTCCATTGGAGCGGTCGGTATCGGTATAGTCGGCTGCTCGCTCCCGTTGAAAGCGCGCCTCGGCCAGCAGGCCTTCTTCGTAAGAATGTAAGTAGATGCAACAGTAAATGAATTGCCGAAAGAATATCGTTTCGGGTGCGGGGGTAGCCAGTAGCTTGCGGTACAGTACGATACTTTCGGCGTAGCGCTTATTAGTGAAATAGGCCAGTGCCTGGCGCGCCTGCCGCTCTACGGGCGAAGACCAAAGTAATTGCCGTAGCAGCTGGCCGTCGGTAGGTAGCAGCTGCCCCTCACTGCCCCGAAGGCCGGATGGCTGGAAGAATAGACTTTGCAGCGTACTTACGATAGTCAGAAATAGAAAGAGCAGTGTGACCAGCCGGTGCATGCCGTTCTCGGCCTGCATGGATAGGTAAAACCCCACACTGGCTACGACCAGGGGTAAAGCCGGTCCGGCCAGTACAATAAACACCTGCCGCCACGTAGTAACAGCGGGTAAAAACCGGCAATAGCCCCCCCTGCGCCAGTCGGGTAGATGGCGGCTAGCGCAAAATTCCAGTCGGCCTAGCTGCCACTGCCAGGTGCCGTCCGGATAGGTAGACGGGCCAATGAACACTTCTACTCGCCCCGGCACCAGCGCCAGCGCCAGCGCTACCAGGGCATGCCCCATTTCATGTAAGAAAAGCAGCAGCATAAAGCTGGCTGCCAACACAACCAGGCACGCCAGTACGTAGCCGATAGCAATTGCGAGGGCCATAAAGTATGGTATAGATGCCACTGGCAAAGATGCTGTAAAATGCAGTTTTTGCCGCTGCTGGTGCAACCTTTCAGCGCTCAAATCCATACAGCAGAGCATGAAACCATCTACCCGCACTTCCTCCTGGCTCTGGGCTACCGGCCTGGGACTGGCCGCCCTGGCTACCACCGTTTGGCGCAATCGGCGCGGCTCGTACGAGCTGGCGGGGCGCACCGTGCTCATCACCGGCGGCTCGCGGGGACTGGGCTTGGTACTGGCCCGGCAGGCCGTACGCGAGGGTGCCCGCGTCGCCATCTGCGCCCGCGACGAGCAGGAGCTGGCCCGCGCCCGGCAGGACTTGCTCGGCTACGGTGGCTCGGAGAGCACCGTGCTGGCCCTCTCGCGCAACCTTACCGATGCGGCCGACGTGCGCAGCCTGGTGGCCGAGGTAGAAGAGAAACTGGGTGGCATCGACGTGCTCATCAACAACGCCGGCATCATTATCGGTGGGCCGCTGGAAAACATGGATACCCGCGACTTTGAGGATGCCATGAACACGCACTTTTGGGCACCGTTTCACGCCATGCAGGCGGTGCTACCGGGTATGCGGCAGCGCGGGGCGGGGCGTATCGTCAATATTTCGTCGCTGGGGGGCAAGGTGGCTATTCCGCACCTCACGGCCTACAGCGCCAGCAAATTTGCCCTCGTGGGCTTGTCGGAAGGCTTCCGGGCCGAGCTCAATCAACACGGCATTTACGTAACTACCGTGTGCCCCGGCCTGCTGCGCACTGGTAGCGCCCAAAACGCCGACGTGAAGGGCAACCACGAGAAAGAATACGCCTGGTTTAGCGTGGCCGATGCCCTGCCCGGCTTCACTATGAGCGCCGAGCAGGCGGCCCGTAGCATCTGGAACGCCGCCCGCCGTGGCGATGGCGAGTTGATATTATCCTTGCCTGCCAAGCTGTTGGCTGGCTTCCACGGCCTGCTGCCCGGCACGACGACCGACCTGCTGGCCTGGGTAAACCGTGCCCTGCCCGCCAGCGGCGAAAGCGACGCGGCCAACGAGCGCCGCAAAGGCTACGAAAGTGAAACGCCGATCACCCGCTCTTTTCTTACCAAGCTCAACCGCAACGAGGCCGCGCGGAATAACCAGAACGGATAACCTGTAGGATAAGCTTTAGCTTGTCCAGCGTCCGGTTACGCACCGGGTGTCGGACAAGCTTCGTTTTAGGCTAGCGCTGCGCGGCCAGTAGCTAATTGCGCATTAGGTGGCGTCCGGTGCGCACCCGGACGCTGGACAAGCTAAAGCTTATCCTACAGCAACTACGGCGTGAGCATGGCCGCTAGCTGCCGCAGGGTAATCTCGGCCGACTTGGCATTGTAGCGGTACGTTACCAATCGGTAGCCGGCGTCCTCAAAGCTTTGTTGGGCGATGCGCACATCGACTAGCGTGGCAATGCCCGCGTCGAGGCGCATTTGAATGAGCTTCAATAGCCGGCGGGCGGTGGTGTAGTTCTGCTCGGCGGTATCGACCAGGGTCAGGGTTTGCTCGTAGGCCAGCCAGGCTTTGCGGGCGGTCACGAGGTTGTTCTGCTGCACGGCCGTGCGCTGGAGGGCGGCGGTTTTAGTGTTTACGCGGGCCACATCGACCAGGCGCTTGTTGACTCCGCCCGAGTAGATGGGCAGCGTGAGGCCGAAGCCCGCGTAAGGACCGTAGCTTTGGTTGAAGAGCGTGTTGCCAACCGCGTTTTGGGCGCGGTTGTAATTGGTGCCCGCGTTCAGGCCCAGCGAGGGGTAGCGGTTGGCCTGGGCCAGGCGCACCAGCAGCTCATTGACGCGCACCTGGCGGTCGGCGGCCAGCAGGTCGGGGTTGCGGTTGAGGGCCGTGTCGAGGTCGGCCCAGCGTAGCGAGCGGTCCACCGGAATGGTGTCTTCCACCGCGACGGGCGTGGCTAGGTCCAGGGTGAGGGCCCGGAGCAAATCGGCCTTGGCCTGCTGGGCCGCCAGGGCCTGCTGCTGCTGCGTCTGGAGTTGGGCGTTAAGGTCGAGCTGAGCCTGGAAGCGGTCGGCGTTATTGGCTAAGCCCACCGCCTGCCGGGCTTCGATGAGGCGCAGCTTCTGGCGCGACACCTCCACCGAAGCTTCCAGGGTACGGATGTAGCGCTGCTGCTGCACCACGGCGTAGTACTTGAGGCTGGCATCGGCCAGCACGTTCTGCACTGTCGAGTTGAGTTGCAGCTCGCTGATTTGCTGCAACTCGCCCAAACGCTTGCGGTTGGCCACCACGTAGCCGCCGTTGTAGAGCAGGAAGGTGCCCGCCAGGCCCGCCGTGTACTGCGTGGAGCGGGCCCCGGTCGCCGTGCGCGGGTCGCCGGTGTTAAACTGCTGCCGGGTATTGTTGACCACCACGTTGTTGCTGGCGTTGAGGCCCACCGTGGGCAGGCCGCCCGCGAAGCCCAGCGTGTTTTGCAGGCGCTGCACCTCCACGTTGTTTTGCCCGATTTGAATGTCGAGGCTGTTTTTGAGGGCCGTTTGCAAGGCATCGCGCAAGGTGAGCACGGGGGCGCGGTTGTCGGCCGCCACGACGGTGGGCGGCGGCACGGCGGGCGTGGGCGTCTGAGCCAGGGCAGCGAGCGGAAGGCTGAGCAGCCCGAGGCCGGTAACGAAGGATTTCATGGAGGACAAGCGTTTCCCGCAGGGTTGCGCTGGGTAAAGCGCAGGGTTTCGCAGGGGGTTTCTCACGCGGCTAGTTCGGCGGGTTCGTGGTCGGGCGTCAGGTCAGTAGCGGCGGCAGCCGGCTGGCGCTCCTTGCCAATGAAAGTATACACGGCCGGAATCACCAACAGCGTCAAAATCAAGGAGAACAGAATGCCGCCCACAATCACCGTGCCCAGCGGCTTGCGGCTGGTGCTGGCCGCGCCCAGGCTCAGGGCGATGGGCAGCGCGCCCAGGGCCGTGGCCAGCGAGGTCATGAGGATGGGGCGCAGGCGCTGCTGGGCGGCCAGGCGCACGGCTTCGCGCAGGGGCAGCCCGGCGTCGCGCTGGTGGTTGGCAAATTCCACGATGAGAATGCCGTTCTTGGTCACGAGGCCGATGAGCATGATCATCCCGATTTGCGAGAAGATGTTGAGCGTCTGGCCCATGAGCCAGAGGCTGAGCAGTGCCCCGGCCAAAGCCAGCGGTACCGTGAGCAGGATGGTGAGCGGGTCGCGGAAGCTCTCGAACTGCGCCGCCAGCAACAGGTAAATCAGCACCAGCGCCAGCATGAAAGCGAAGGCCGTATTGCCCGAGCTTTCGGCGAAGTCGCGGGAAGAGCCGGTGAGGGCCGTGGAGAAGCTATTATCCAGCACCTTGTCGGCAATGGCCTGCATGGCGCGGACGCCGTCGCCCACGGTTTTGCCCTCGGCCAGCTGGGCCGACAGGGTAGCGGATTTCAGGCGGTTGAAGTGGTAGAGCGTGCTGGGGTTGGAGTTTTCGACCTGGTGTACCACCGCCGAGAGCGGAATGCTCTCGCCCCGGCTGTTGGTGACGTAGAGGCGGCTGATGTCGTTGGGCGCGCTGCGCGAGTTGCGGTCCACCTGCCCGATTACCTGGTACTGCCGGCCGTTGAGCAGGAAGTACGCCATGCGCCGCCCGCCAAACGCGCCTTGCACGGCTGCCACCACGTCCTGGGTGGTTAGACCTAAGTCCCGAATTTTCAGGCGGTCGAAGGTTAATTGCACCTCGGGCCGGTTGAATTTGAGGTTGGTATCAACGTTCTGGAAGGTGGGATCCTGCCGGGCGGCGGCCAAGAATTTGGGCAGCGCCTCGCGGATTTTATCCAGGTCGGTATTCTGGAGCACGAACTGCACCGGCAGGCTGCTCTTGGCTCCCGAGCCCACCGCGATAGTTTGCTCCTGCACCACGAAAATGCGGGCGTCGTTGAAGCGCTTGGTTTTCTTGGTTAGGTACTTGGCAATGTCGTCCTGCGAGCGCTTGCGCTCGTCGGGCGGCACGAGGCCCACGCGCACCTGCGCCGAGTTGGCACTGCCGCCGGCCGGGGTGCGGGCAAATACGAAGTCGTTTTCGGGCACCGAGTCGCTGGCGAAAGCGGCTACCTGGTTGCTCAGCTTTTCCATTGCCCCGAAGCTCATGCCCTCCGGCCCGGTCAGGGTCAGGCGCACGCTGCTGCGGTCTTCGAGCGGGGCCAGCTCGGTGGGCAAGCCCTTGCCGATGAAGTAGATGAGGCCCGCGCAGGCCGCTACCACCACCCAGGCCAGCCCGCGCACCCGCAGGAAGCCGCCCACCACGCGCCCGTACCAGCTTTCCATGCCCTGGAAAAAGGGCTCGGTCGCGTCGTAAAATTTGCCGTGGCCGCTGCCGCTCTTGTCCTTGCTCTCGCGGTGCAGCACCACGTTGAGCACCGGCGTGATGGTGAGCGATACGAAAGCCGAAATCAGCACCGCGCCCGCGACCACCACCCCAAACTCGCGAAACAGGCGCCCCGTGAAGCCTTGCAGGAAAATCACCGGCAAGAATACCACCGCCAGCGTGAGCGAGGTCGAGATAACGGCGAAGAAAATCTCCTTGCTGCCCTCCAGCGCCGCCTTTTTGATGTCCATGCCCTCTTCGAGCTTGCGGAAGATGTTCTCCGTCACCACAATACCGTCGTCTACTACCAGGCCGGTGGCCAGCACGATGCCCAGCAAAGTCAGGATGTTGATGGTGAAGCCTGCCAGGTACATTACGAAAAACGTGGCAATCAGCGAAATCGGAATGTCGATGAGCGGGCGCAGGGCCGTGAGCCAGTTGCGGAAGAAGAAGAAAATCACCACGACCACCAGCCCGAAGGAGATGATGAGGGTTTCTTCTACTTCCTCAATCGAGTTGCGCACGATCTTGGTGTTGTCGGTCAGCACCCGCATCTGGATGTCCGACTTGTTTTCCTTCTGTACCTCGGCCAGGCGCTTGTAAAATTCGTCGGCGATGGCCACGTAGTTGGAGCCCGGCTGGGGCACCACCGCCAGGCCGATGGCGTAGGCGCCGTTGACCTTCCAGGCCTGCTCGTAGTTTTCGGGGCCGAGCACCACGCGGGCCACGTCGCCGAGGCGCACGATGCCGTTTTTGTCTTCGCGCAGAATGAGGTTGCGAAACTGCGCCTCGGTGGTGAAGCGCGCCATCGTGCGGATGGTCAGCTCGGTTTGCCCGCCGTAGATTTTGCCGGCGGGCACCTCCACGTTTTCGGCGTTGAGGGCCTGCTGCACGTTGGTAAACGATACCTGGAAGGCGTCCATCTTGGCCGGGTCGAGCCACAGGCGCATGGCGTAGCGCTGCTGCCCGAAGATGTTAATGGCCGACACCCCGTTGATGGTCTGGAAGCGCTGCTGCAAGTTGTTCTCGGCAAAGTCGCTGAGGTCCATCAGACTCTTGGTGCGGCTCTGCACGGCCAGGATGAGGATATTGTCGGAGTTGGCGTCCGACTTGGCTACCACCGGCGGGGCGTCGATGTCCTGCGGCAGCGAGCGCACGCCCTGGCCTACCTTGTCGCGCACGTCGGAGGCGGCCGCCTCCAGGTCCACGCCTAATTCAAACTCGACCGTGATATTGCTGCTGCCCAGCGACGAGCTAGAGGTAATTGATTTAATGCCCGGAATGCCGTTGATCTGCTTCTCCAGCGGCTCCGTGATCTGGTTCTCGATCACGTCGGCATTGGCCCCGGTGTACGAGGTCGTCACGCTGATAATCGGCGGGTCGATGGCCGGGTAGTCGCGCAGCGCCAGAAACGAGAAGCCCACCCC
>CAJYVK010000256.1 GCA_913778455.1 uncultured Hymenobacter sp.
CACGAGCCGCCGCCGAAGCAGCAAAAGCCAGCGCCTTATCCCACGAAGCCGTTGTAGATCCACAGCAAGCCCACGGCTATTGATACGACGCCGACGGTAGCGTTTATTAGCTTGAACACTATCTGGTTGCGCTCAATAAACCGCGAGACGGAAAAGGCCATCACGCAGCTGTAGGCCGTCATGGCTAGCACGATGCCGACGCTCTGCAAAGCGATGATGCCGATGGCGGTGCGGGTGTCTTTGGCCGCCAGGGTGAGGGCCACGGCGCAGGCGCCCCCGGTGCCCGCCAGTCCGTGCAGCATCCCCACCCAAAACGAGCGGCTGAGCACGTTCATCGCGATTTCCTCGCCCTGGCTGCCGTGCAGGTGCAGGGCATTGGTCAGGTGCGTGTGCTCGGCAAATTTCTTGTGCTCGGCCATCAGCTGCTTGAGCTGGTGATTGCGCCGGATGGCCTCCCAGCCCAGCCAAATCATAATCGGCCCCACGGCCAGCTCGGCCCAGCGCGACAAGCTGAGCGGCAAAGCCGAGCGCAGCAGTAACGCCAAGGCACTGAAGATGATCAGCGTGAGCGAGTGGCCCAGTGCCCACTGCGACGAGCGCCAGATGAGCTTGCCGTAGCCCGTGTTGTAGCGCTTTTTTTCGGTGGCGAGTACCGATACGGCCGCCATGTGGTCGGGCTCAAACGAGTGCTGCACGCCGAGCAGCAACGAATCAATCAGGAGAGGGTAGAGCAAGTGGGGGAGTGGGAGAAAGTAAAAAGCGCGCTAAGGTGCGCTGAGTAACTAGAGGTATCTAAAAGCCAAACTCGTACGTGATAAACTGCTCGGTAGCGTCGATCAACACCAGCCGGCACGGCCGCGTGCCCGTGATGGTGCTCATGGTAGCGTGGCAGTGCCGGGCCAGCACCGCGTAAAACGGCTCCGGGGCCGCGAAGGGAAATAGCGCGGTGAGGCCGCTGGCGAGGGTAAGCTGCGCAATGGCGGCGCACCGCTCGGCCGGGTAGCCGGCCTCGGCGGCCAGGGCGGCCACCCAGTCGCGGTCCCAGCTCGACTGGCCGCTGTGGGTGTTGAGGGCACCTTGGGCGAGCTTCACGGCCTTGCCCAGCATGATGCCCATCGTGAAGGAAGTCAGGGCTGAGCCGGCGATTTTTTCCAGCGTTTCGCCGATCCAGTTGCCGTATTGGATGAAGCCCACGGCGGGCAGGTGCGCAAAGAGCTGGCGCAGCAGCTTCTCACTTTTACCGCCCGAGTTTATGACTACTTCCGTCAACCCATTGGCCAGGGCCACGTCGATGCCCTGCACGATGCTGGCTACGTAGGCTTCGGCTGAAAAGGGCTTCACGATGCCGGTGGTGCCCAGGATGGAAATGCCGCCCACAATGCCCAGCCGGCCGTTGAGGGTGCGCTGGGCCAGCTCGTCGCCCCCGGCCACCGCCACGCTGATGGCGACGCCAATCCCCGCCGCCGCGCCTTCGGCCGCCAGTACTTCGGCCACGGCGGCCCGCATCATCTGGCGGGGTACGGGGTTGATGGCCGGCTCGCCCACCGCGATGGCGAGGCCCGGCAGCGTAACCGTACCCACGCCCTCGCCGGGCAGGAAGGTTACCTCCCCGGTGTCGGTGAGCGTAACCGTGCTGCTGATTTCGGCCCCGTGCGTCACGTCGGGGTCGTCGCCGGCGTCCTTGAAGGTGGCGCAGCGGGCCTGCCGGGCGTCGTACTCACAGCTATGCAGCGCAAACGCCACCACCTCGCCGCCCGGCAGCGTGATGACGACGTCCGCCACCGCTTCCTGCCGTAGCAGCGCCCGCAGGGCGGCCTTCGTGCAGGCCGTGGCGCAGGCCCCGGTGGTATAGCCCGAGCGCAGGGGCCCTTCAGGAACCGGCCGTAAGCCCATGCAGGTGAGAGTGTAAGTGAGCTAGTAACTCGCCCTCGCCCGCCACGGGGCGAAAGTGCGCCGGCAGAGCGGGCCGCCGGACTACGAAAATAGGCACGCCCGCCGCCACGGCCGCCGCCAGCTTGATCGATAGAAAGCCGCTTTCGCCGCTTTCCTTCGTGACCACCGCCCGCACGCCCAGGCGGCGAATCAACGCCGTTTCCGCCGCTACCTCGGAGCCAGGTTCCGCCGGTAGCAGCCACTCGGCCGGCAGCCCCGCCCGGGTGGCCAGCGCCACCGACGAAGCCCGGGGCAGCACTCGAAAATACATCGGCTGGTGCTGCCAGTAGCCCCGCAGCCGCTCGATGGTTTGCACGCCGCTCAGGGCTAGCACGGGGGATAGGTCTGCGGTGCGCAGGCAAGTCACTGCTTCTTCGTAGTCAGCCACGTACTGAATGAGTGGCTGCGCCTGGCGCGGCGGGTAATCCCGCTCCAGCCGCAGCACCGGCAGGCCGAGCTGCTGGCTGGCCTCGGCCACGGTAGCGTGCAGCGCCTCGGCAAACGGGTGGCCGGCGTGCACGAAGCACCCTACCTGGTGGAGCCGGCAAAACTCTGCCAGCGTGGCCGTTGTGAACGCGCCCCAGCGGTAGCGGCCATTAGGTGGCAGCTCGGTTTCGACCTGGGTTTTGGTTGAATACCAGAAAGTGTATGGGGTGCCCGTCAGCCAGGCCACTGCTTGCTTGCCTTCCGTAGTGCCCCCGAAAATCAATACCGTCTTGGTCACCGCAGGGGGAAGAATTACGGGGCTGGACATGGGCTTGGTGGGAGTAATTTTCCGGCTGGTGTATTGATTCGCTGGGCTGTAACACCAAGCTCCGGCTTGGTGATGCGGTAGGGCGCGCTCGCCAGGCACATCACCAAGCCGGAGCTTGGTGTTACAGCCCAACAAGTAGCTTGGCTTACGAAGGTCCAGCTACTTGCCGCCATCAGCCTGCTTCCTAGGCTTCTTCACCTTAGCCGGCTTGCCGGTGCGGAAAATGTGCTTCCAGTCGGGGTGATAAAGCTGCGAGCGGTTCTTGCGGGCCCCGATGGCGGCCCCCACCACGATGAGCACCGTGCGCGTGAGCTTGTGCTCCCGGATGAGGCTGGCTAGGTCGGCGAGCTGGCCGGTATAGATTTCCTCGTCGTCCCAGGTGACGCGGTAGAGAATGGCCACCGGCGTATCGGCGGGGTAGTGTTCCTCCAGCTGCGCCTGCACCCGCTTCGCGATAGTGGCACTCAAAAAGATGCACATGGTTGCGCGGTGCTGGGCCATCGCCGCCAGGTCCTCGTGCGGGGGCAGCGGCGTGTTGCCCGCGCCCCGCGTCAGGATAATGGTCTGCACCACCTCCGGGATGGTAAACTCCGAATTCAGACTAGCCGCCGCGGCTTGAAACGCCGAGATGCCGGGCACGATGAAGTACGCCATGCCGCGCTCGTCAAACGCCGTCATCTGCTCTTGGATGGCCCCGTAAATGGCCGGGTCGCCGGAGTGCAGCCGCACGACGAGCTGGCCGCGCTGGTAGTGCTCGCTCATCAGGTGCAGCTGCTCTTCCAGGGTCATGCTGGCCGAGTTGCGCACCACCGCGCCGGGCTTGGCGTAGTGCGTCAGGCGCTCGGGCACCAGGCTACCGGCGTAGAGAATGAGGTCGGCGGCTTCCAGCAGCTCCTTGCCTTTCAAGCTAATGAGGCTGGCGTCGCCGGGCCCCGCGCCTACGATGGCCACCACGCCGCGCCGCTCGGCCGCGGCGTCGAGCGCCACGGCCAGGGTGTGCTTCTTGCCCGAGGCGACCGTGACTTTCTGCTTTTCCAGCAGCAGGCGGCCGTTGCCGCTGGCCAGCTGGGCGGCGGCCTCGCCCACGCTGGGCACGCCGAGCTTATCCAGCACCACTGCCGACGGATTGGGGGTAGTCTGGGTGTTCAGCGCCTCGGCGGGGTAGGTCAGCAGCGGTACGCCCAGGCGCTCGGCCAGCGCCAGGAAAGCTACTTCGTCGTGCTTGATGTCAATGGAATTGATTGATTTAATCGCTTCCAGCGCGAGCTCGTGCGCGGCCAGTTGGGCGCGCACTGAGGCGTCGAGCAAGTCGGCTTCGATGTCGCGCGAGCAGCCCATCCCCACGTGCAGCACCGGCGCGTAAAATGCCAGGGTCGGTACCGGCACCCGGAGCGGGCGGTAAGTTACGGCCAGCGCCAGCTGGTACTGGTCCCAGGCGATTTCGGCGCGGTCGTAGAAGACGTCCACAAAATCCGGCTTGGTTTTTTCGAGCCAGCGGGTGCCCTCGTCCTGCACGTCCAGCAGCAGCGCGGTCTTGGCGTTGTTGACGAACAAGGAAATCAATTGATTGAGCGGCTGGCTTGGCACGGCCCGCCAGTTGAATTGCTGCGCCAGCGTATCCAAAGCCCAGATATGCTGCAAGTCGCTGGCCGTGGTAATGACGGCCTGCGCCCCCAGTATTCGCGCCAGGCGGCGGGCCAGCTCGTTGGCCCCGCCCAAGTGCCCGCCCAGCACCGGCTGCACAAACTGCCCGTGGTCGTCGAGGTTGAGGATGGCCGGATCGGTGGCTTTGTCCTGCACGTAGGGCGCGATGCTGCGCACGCAGATGCCCAGCGCCCCGACGAAGATAAAGGTCTCGTACTCCGTAAATGACGTTGCCAGAAAATCGGCAATCGACGCGATGGGCTGCACGGCGGGCGCGTCGCCCGGCCGGGTTGAGAACGCGACGCTGCCGTCGAGCTCCCGGCGGAGACGGTCGGCGAGCAGTACGCCGCGGTCGGTGCTGGCGAGGATGGCGGTGGGCTTCTTCATGGTTTAGTGGCAGCTAGCACCCAGATGGGGTTGTGGTGGTCGAGTTGCACGCGCTGGGGCGGGGCGGGCAACTGCCAGCCTAGCGCGTGCGCCTGGGCTAAAAAGTGGTCGTGGCTCGCGGGCAGCACGGCGTTCAGTACCACGCTGCCGCCGGAAGGAAGCAGGGCGTCGAGCCGGGCCAGCAGCTCGGGCAGCCGGCCCCCGTGACCGCCCACGAACACCGCGTCGGGCACTGGCAGGGCCGCTAGGTCCTGGGCGAAAAAATCGCCCATTACCGCCGTAATGCCGGGGGCGGAAAGCCGCCGCGCATTGGTGTCCAGGATGGCCGCGCATTCGGGCCGCTGCTCGAAGGCCACCACCGTCAGCTGCGGAAATAGTCGCCGCGCCTCAATCGCCACCGAGCCCGTGCAAAAGCCCACGTCCCAGAATACGCGCTTGCCGGACAGCCCCAATTGACTGAGGCTGAGCAAGCGGATGGCCTTTTTGGTCAGCATGCCCGGCCGGCCCGGCAGGCCCACGAACGCCGCATCGTCGAGGCCCCAGCTCCGCAGGGGCGCGGTGGTCTGGCGCAGCAGCACGCAGTTAAGGGGCAGAAACTCGGCCTGGGCCGCCTCGGCCAGCGTGTAGCGGCCCAGGCGCTCGCGCGGGCCGTCGAGGTCCTCGCCCACCAGCAGCTCGTAGTGCTGAAAATGGTAGTCGAGCAGCCGCTGGGCAATGGCGGCCGGCGTGCGCACGCCGTCGGTCAGCACGGCGATGAGCGGCTCGTAGCGCAGCAGCGCCTCGTCGAGCTGCTGCCAGCTTCGGCCGTGCACCGAGGTATTGCGCACCTGCTCGTAGGGCTGGCCCAGCTTGGCGCACAGGCGCTGCACGCTGTTGAAGGCCGGGTACACGGCTAGGGTCGCCGCCGCGTCGTGGGTTTGGATCGTGCGCACTATGCCAAAAAACAGCGGGTCGCCGCTGGCAAACACCAGGATCGGCCCCGTAGTGGCCCGGTACGCGGCGAATAGCGCCGGCATGTCGCCGCCGATCGCTAGCCAAGTGTGCGGCGTGGGCAACAGGTCTTTAATCAGCTCATAATGCCGCCGCCCGCCCGAAAATACCGCGTGCCCGGCTACCAGCCGGCGCACCTCGGCGGGCAGCGCCACGGGCGTGGTATTGGGCAGGCCAACTACGGTATAGTGTCGCATTGCGAGGGTGACTTAGAGCGCCTGCGGCAAGGTGAAGGCGGCATTGACGATGCTGGCGGCCACGCTGCTGCCGCCCTTGCGACCTTCGATGATCACGAGCGGTATCTCCCGTAAGCTCTTGGTTTTAAGCTTGGCTTCCACCACATTCACGAAGCCGACCGGTGCGGCGATGATGCCGGCCGGCTGGCAGCGGCCCGCCTGCACCTGCTCGGCCAGCTCGAAGAGGGCCGTGGGCGCGTTGCCCACCACGAAAAGCGCCGTGGGGTGCTCGGCCAGGGCCAGCCGCATCCCGGCCTGGCTGCGCGTCAGCCCTTCGCGCGCGGCGAGGTCGGCCACGCGGGCGTCGTTAAGGTAGCACCGCACCTCGACGCCGTACTGCTCGCAGTAGGCGCGAGTGATGCCGGCCTGCACCATCGTCACGTCGGTAACGACGGTGCCGCCGCCCGCCAGGTAGGCGTGCCAGCGCTCCAGGGGTTGCTGTTGCGCGTAGTACAGCTGCTCGTACTCAAAGTCGGCGGTGCTGTGGATGCACCGCACCACGGCCCACCGGTCGGCCGCCGAGAGGTCGGGGCGCTGTAATTCGGCCCAGATCTGGCGAAAGCTCTCGTCCTGAATCTCCGCGCCGGTGGCGGGCTTGCGGGCCAGGTAGCCGCGGGGAGTCACCAGAAACTCGCCGAAGCGGTAGGTCTGCGAGTTGCCGATCAGCACCAGGCAAAACATATCGACCAGCGTTACGTCCAGCTCCGCCAGGGTGGTCAGGTGAATGGTTTCCTCGGGCCGCGTCACCTGCCGCACGATGGCGACGGGCGTGGTGGGGGCCCGGTGCGCCAGAAAAATCTCGCGCAGCCGGCTCAGCTGCCAGTTGCGCTTCTGGCTGCGCGGATTGTAGAGCGAGGTTACGAAATCGCCCACTGCGGCCGCCGTGATGCGCTTCTCAATCGTGCCCCAGGGCGTCATCAGGTCGGAAAGCGAGAGGCAGCAAAAGTCGTGGCCGATGGGCGCGCCCAGCCGCGCCGCCGCCGCCTGGAAAGCGCTGATGCCGGGCAACGTTTGCAACTCAATATCGGTGCGCTGCTGGCGGGCCGCGTACTCGTACACCAGCGAAGCCATGGCATAAATGCCCGCGTCGCCCGAGCTGATGACGGCTACGTGCGTGCCCGGCTGGCAGCTGTTCACGGCCAGCTCGGCGCGGGCTTCCTCCTCCGAGAGCTCGCGGCCCAGGCTGACGCAGCCGGGCTTGAGCAAATGAGTAATAAATTGAAAATAATAGTGATACCCAATCACCACGTCGGCATCGGCCAGCGCCTGCTGCGCTGCTGGCACCAGGTACGCATCCGAGCCGGGGCCAATGCCGATAACGCTTAGTTGCATAGCAAGCTCTTCAAGAGTAGGAGGGAAAAATAGGGGAGCTCGCGCCCCACCAGGTCGCCGAGGTCGGTGGTGAGGTACTGGGCGGGCGTGCCCAGGCGCTCGGCGTAGTAGGCCGTGGCCTGGCCCGCTGCCACGGCCGGGCGCACGTAGTCGAGCGCCCCCCGCACCTTGATGAGCACCACGGTTTCAAACTCGCGTAGGTAGCCTTCCAGCGCCGCCGCGCTGGCCAGCAGCGGCACGATGGCCACTTTCTCGCGCAGCACCGCCAGCGGTACCTGGTGCGCGGCCGTGGCTAGCAAAAAGGAGGGGACGCCAGCAATGATTTCGACCGGCAGGCGATGCTCGTGCAGGTGCGCCAGCAAGTAAGCAAAGGTGCTGTAAAGGGTGCCGTCGCCCTCGCTCACGAAGGCCACCGTGCGGCCGGCTTCGTAGTCGGCCTTTATCTGGTAAAAGACTTGCTCATAGCCCAGGAGCGCCGCCGTGCGGTCGGT
>CAJYVK010000257.1 GCA_913778455.1 uncultured Hymenobacter sp.
GGCCACTTCAACAACACGACCTACAATGTGCAGGAGGTGCTGGATTTCGACCAGCAAGTAGGCCGGGCCTTCGCCTTCGCGGCGGCTAATGGGGAGACGCTCGTCATCGTTACCGCCGACCACGAAACCGGTGGCTACAGCCTCGTGGAAGGCGACTCGCAGGCCGGCAAAGTGGTTGCCAAATTCGCCAGCAACAAGCACACCGCCGTGATGGTCCCGGTATTTGCCTATGGTCCCGGCAGCGAGCTTTTCACCGGCATGTACCAGAATACCGACCTCTACTTCCGCCTTAAGAAAGCCCTGGGCTGGAAATAGGATTAGAGCAATTCTCAAGCTGGTGTACTGATGTAACACCAAGCTCCAGCTTGGTAAGGCGTCTGGGTACGCTCACTAAGCACATCACCAAGCTGGAGCTTGGTGTTACATCAGTACACCGACCCCAGAACCGCTGTAATGTGGGAGATGTAGAAATGTGAGGAATAAAAAATGGGGAGCTGCGTGCAGGGAAAACAAATACTTTTCCTACACGCAGCTCCCCATTTTCCATTCCTCACATTTCTACATCTCCCGCACTAAACCTACCACGAGCCGCTGTTGTCGTCGTTGCTGTCGAAGCCCCCGCCGCCGGTATCGTCGGAAGACGTGTCGTCGTAGGAGGAGTTGTCGGATGAGAAGTAGTCACCCGACGAGTCGCCGGAGTCGTTACCCGAGAAATAATCGGGGCCGCTATCGGTGCTAGCGCCGCCGTTGCGGTCGGCAAAATAGTCGCCGGCGGCGCCGGTGCCAGCCGCGCCGGCTGCCCCCACGCCCGCCCCCAGGCTCGACGTGTCATTGTTGCTGAAATGCTGCCCCGAGTCGTTGTCGGAGTTGTGTGACAGACGATTGCCGAGGTAAGCCCCAGCGGCGGCCGCCGCGCCCGTGGCCAAGATGCCACCCATGCCGCTGCCGCTGTTGCCGCCCTGGTTGGGGTAGCCCCCGCCGTAGTTACCGGGGCCGTAGTTGCCCGGGCCTTGGTTGGGGTAGAAGTTGGGCTGGTTGGGTTGCGGGCCGCTTGGGTTACCGCCGCGATTGGGGTAGAAATTGGGGGAGCCGCCCTGCTGGCTGGCCGCGCTCCGGTTGCGGAACATGCGGATGATAAAAAACAGCACCCCACCAATTACGAGGGCACCCAGCAACAGCGTGCCCATCCCGATACCCGACGAGGCGGGGGGCGGCGTTTCGGCCTGCTGGGTACCTACGGGGTCATTCATCGTCGATTGCGACTGCATGGCCGTGGCGGCGCTGGCAGGATTGTCGGTCAACTCACCGTTGGTCGTAGCGGCGGTAGCCCCGGCCGCTTTACGCGGGTCGGAGCTGGGGTTGGCCGTTACCATCAAGGTATTGAGGCCGGCACGCAGACCGGCGAAGTAGTTCCCCTGCTTGAAAGCGGGCGTCATCTGCTGATTGATAACGCGGCTCACCACGGCTGGGGTAATGCTGCTGGCCAGCCCCGAGCCGGGCTGAATGGTCACTTTGTGCTCCTTGGCCCCGATGAGGACCACAAGACCGTTGTTCTTATCGCGCTGGCCCACGCCCCAGGCAGTGCCCAGCTCGCGGCCGTAGTCGGATACGTTGCGGCCACCCAGGGTGGGCACCGTTACGACGACTACTTGCGTACCCGTCTTCTCGGCGTAGCTGCGCAGGCCGCCTTCGAGCTTTTTCGCGTCGGCGGCACTCAACAGATTACCCTGGTCGGTGACGAAGGTGAAGGGTACGGGGCGGGCGGGCAGGTCGGTGCCCGTCTGGGCCACGGCTGGCCGGCCCAGCGCGACCCCGACGACTAGCAGGGCCATTAAGAAAAAGCGGTACATGGCAAAAGGGAAAAGGTGAAAGAACGTACCGGCCTTGTACGAGATAGGCCGCCTATTGGCTGCCTGCGAGGCCAGTGCGCCGCGCCCGACAACCCGCATCCGAACCCGGCAGTATGCCCGGCATATGAATAAGCTGCACACGCTCTGGCGCGACATCAACGCCAGCCTCTGGTTTGTCCCGACTCTGATGGTAGCCGCCGCCGCGGCCCTGGCCTACGGCCTGGTCACGCTCGACCTACGCATCGACCACGGCTGGGTCAAGGATTACCCGCTGTTGTTCGGGGCCGGGGCCTCGGGGGCACGGGGCGTGCTCACGGCCATCGCGGGCTCGATGATGACGGTCGCCTCCCTGGGCTTTTCACTTACGCTTAGTACCCTGGGGCAGGTGGCCAGCCAGTACACCTCGCGGGTGCTGCAAAATTTCATGAGCAACCGCGTCAACCAACTGGTGCTGGGCACGTTCGTGAGCATCTTTGTGTACTGCCTGCTGGTGCTGCGGACCATCCGCGACGGCGACGAGGGCGGCTTCGTGCCGCCGCTGGCCGTGACGGGCGGCCTGGTGCTGGCGGTGGTCAGCATCGGGGTGCTGGTATTCTTTATTCACCACATGGCGGCGGCCATGCAGGCGGGCGTAATCATCGGCGGAGTAGCCGATGAGACGGCGGCGGCCATCCGGCGCTTGTTTCCGCAGGAGCTGGGCGAGGCGGCCAGCGAACCGGCCCAGGAGGCACTTTTCGAGCAAGCCGACACGCTAACCTGGGTACCCGTGCCCGCCGCAGCCAGCGGCTACATTCAAACCATCGACGAAGGCGGCCTGCTGGCCCTGGCCCGCCAACTGGGCGGCGTGGTCCGCATGGAGCACGGCGTGGGCAGCTTCGTAACCCACGGCGCTCCGCTGGCCTCGGTGGCGTGCTACGGCGCCGATAATCCCTTGCGCCTCACCGACGAGCTGCGGGCCAAACTCAACGACAAATTCTCCATCGGCCGCCAGCGCACCACCGAGCAGGACGCCGGCTTTGGAGTGCGCCAGATTGTGGACATTGCCCTGAAAGCTCTCTCGCCCGGCATCAATGATACCTCTACCGCCGTTATCTGCATCGACTACCTGGGTGCGCTGGTGGCCAGCCTGGCCGCCCGCCGCTTTGCCGACCCGTTGCGCACCGACGACGATGGGCCGGTGCGCGTCATCACGCTACAGCCCTCGTTTACCACCTTCGTCAACACCGCGTTCGACCAAGTCCTGCTGGCTGGCGAGGGCGACCTGGCCGTGTACCTGCGCCTACTTACGGCGCTGAGCACCGCCGCCACCCGCACCCAGGTACCCAGCCGCCGGGCCGTGCTGCGCGCCCACGCCACCCGCGTAACCGAGGCTGCTGCCAGCGCCCTCACCACCGACTACGCCCGCGACCAGGTGCAGGCCCGCGCCCGCGAGGTGCAGCGCCTACTGGCTTAATGCGACGCAAATTAAATAAGCTAGTGAGAAGACGAGGATTGTCAAGTTGATAGCTAAGCGCAGCGTTTAGCTAATCTGTATGGGCTGGCAAGACTGCTCAACCTGCACCCTATACCGGCGTAACTGCTTAGACAATTCTGTGTTTTTTCCGTTTATGACAACTACCCCTACTTCCTACGTACGCTTTGCCGATGGCGTCGAAGAGATTCAGCCCAATGAAGAACAGCTCGGCGACGAGACCGTGGCCTCAATGGCCCGCGTGGCGCGGATGATGTTTGAGAAAAACCGCCACGCCATCCGCGACGCTCATGCCAAAAGCCACGGCATTTTGCGCGGCGAGCTGCACGTCGCGCCGGGCCTGCCCGAGCACCTGGCGCAGGGCATGTTCAAGGAAGCTAAAACCTACCCGGTTATCATCCGGCTCTCGACCTCGCCGGGGGCCATCGAGCCCGACAAGCAACCAGCCGTGAAGGGCTTTGCACTGAAAATCATTGGCGTAGAGGGCAAGAAATTTCTGGCTACCGAAGCCGATGCCATCACCCAGGACTTCTTGATGGTGAACGATACCATCATCCCGACCGGCGACGTGAAAAGCTACCACGACATGCAGCTACGCATCGAGAAGCTGGCCAACGGCCCCGAGATTCTGCAAACTGCCATCAATAAAGTAGGGGTGCTGGCCGACAAGGCGCTAGAGCTGCTCGAAGACGTGGGCGGCCCAAAAAAGGAAGTGAACATGGTGGTGCAAGCCCACCCCAACAACCACATGCTGGGCGAAACCTACACCACGCTCGGGGCCGTGCGCTACGGCGACTACGTGGCCAAAATCAGCGTGGCCCCGCTGTCGGATAACCTAAAAGCCATCGCCGGCAAGGAGATGGACGTGAGCGAGCCCGGCGCGTACCGCGACATGGTCGTGGATTTTTTCCGCACCCAGGGTGCCGAGTACGAGCTGCGCGCCCAGCTCTGCACCGACCTCAAGGCCATGCCCGTGGAGGACGCCAGCATCGACTGGCCCCAGGACCAGAGCCCCTATCAGGTGCTGGGCAAAATCGTGCTGCCCGCCCAGGATGCCTACAGCCCCGCCCGCCGCGTATACGCCGACGACGTGCTGTCGTTCAACCCCTTCCACTGCCTGCCTGAGCACCGGCCGCTGGGCTCCATCAACCGGGTGCGCATCAAGGCGTACGAGTCGAGCGCCAAGTACCGGCACCTGATGAACGCCACGCCTCGCACCGAGCCCACCGACATCAGCCAGCTACCCGACTAATTACGTATAGCTCAACAATTCCTTTTCCCAAGCCCCACTATCATGGCCACTACCGTCAAAACCCCCAGCCACACCGACCCCGAAACCAAGAAAAAAGAGAAAGCCAACGAGGAGGTCATCAAAGACAAGCCCTCGGGTAAAGCCGTGAAGACGCAGAAGAAATAGCTCTCGCGCCTATTTTATTGATGAAGAAAGCCCAGCTACTACCGAGTAGCTGGGCTTTTTTAGTAAGTACGAGCCACTGGGCCTAAGCCGGGGCTTGCAGCTGCGGGTGCGGCGCGGGCTCCACGGCCCGCTCGAAGCGCAGGCGGCCGTTGAAATCGGTGCCTTCGGAGGCGAAGCCGTTGGCCAGCAGCACGCGCTGGGCGATGAGGTTGTCGGGGTCGGCGTGGGCTACCAGGCGGCGTACCAGGCCAGTGGCAGCAGCTTGCTGCACCAGGCCAGCCACGAACTCGGTACCCAGGCCCTGGCCGCGCCAGTCGTCGGCGATGGCGTAGCGCACTTCGGCGCAGCCAGCCGCGTCGGGCGGCCCCGCGAAGCCGCCCGCGCCCACCAGGGTGCGGGGCACGCTGCCCTCGGCCTTGCGCAGGGCGTACCAGTTGTACCAGCCGGCCGCCTCGCGGCCCCCGGCGGTGAGCTTGTCGAGAAAAACTTCCAGGGTGGTGCGGCTGTATTCGCCGGGGGGCCAGTGGGCGGGCAGGGCAGCCCCGAGCAGGGTGGGAAAATATTGGGGCTTGTGGAGCTCGGCCGTGAGCAAGGCCCGGCTGGCGGCCAGCAGTTGTAGACGGGGCGTTTGGGTAATGAGCGGAATCATGGCCGTAGTATACGCCCAACTCAGGCGGTGGGCGGCACGGGCACGGCGAAGGTGTTGAGCAAGGCGCTGATGGTCATGTACTGGCCGACCAAATAAATCATATCTACCACGCCCTTTTCGCCGAAGGTCACAATGGCCTGCTCGTAGAGTTCGGCGTCGATCTGGTGCTGGGTGGCGAGGCGCTGGGTAAAGTCGTAGGCGACGCTTTCCTCGGGGGTGAGGTCGGCGGGCTTCTGGCCGGCGGCCAGCGCCTGCACGGTAGCCGCCGCGTGGCCCACCGATTGCCCCACCGCCACGTGAGCATACAGCTCGTAGGCCGCCTCCCAGACCGCGCCCACCGTCAGGATTACCACCTCACGCACCTTTTTACCGAGCGAGGTTTCCTTGCCTTCGGTCGCCGTCATCTCCATAATAGCTTGGCTGATGCGCGGGCTGCGCAGCATGGCGTTGAAGGGGCCGATGAGCCGGTCATCGTACGTATCGGCCCGGAAGCCCGACTTCTCAGCCCAGGGCACTATCGTGTCTTGCAACTGCTTGTAAAGCTTTTTCTGATCCGAGTCGAGCGCATCGGGAGCGAGCAGGGCCAGCCGCCCGCCGAGGTTATCTTCAAAAGTTGCCATTAGAAAAGTTTCACCGGAAAAATACTCGTACGCAACTCGTTGCCATTTCAGCCACAGTACGCAGCTACACGGCACATTTTTTCGCAGTCATACCTGGATACTGCCCAGCTTATCTTGCGCGGATTTTCAATCTTTTTTCTGCATATGAAGAAAAACTTCCGCCTTTTGTCCGCGGCTACGGCTTTGGGGCTGGCGCTACTCGTAACCTCCTGCGGCAACAAAAACAACGATCCTCAAGCGCAAAGCCAGAGCCAGAACGCCATCCTCAGCGGCCAAGTAACGCCGGCGGAATCCGCCACTACCGTGACAGCCACCGATGCCGCCAGCAAGACATACACGGCCACCGTCACCAACACCGGCGCCTATGCTTTTGCGGCGATGCCCGTGGGCGACTATACGCTAACCTTTACCCCGGCCACCGGCTACGCAGCCCCGACCGCAGTAGCAGCTAAGCTCCTGGCGGGTGGCACTACGGTAAGCACTACTACTATTACCCCGGCCAAAACAGCCGTTTCCTTCAAGGTAGACGGCGTATCCGTAACGGCCCCCTACGCCTTTTCGCAAACGCTGGCGGGCAACCGCTTTCTCACGTTCACGGTTAGCCCCGGGGGAGCGCCCGGCCCGACGGTACATATTGATATGGAGGGCCTCACACCCACTCTCGGCACGTACCCCTTGAACAGCTACTATTATCACGCGGCGTACCTGAATGCGGACTTTACGAGCTATTAATCAGCACAATCTGGATCGGGTAATGCTACCAGCGGCACCCTGATTATTACGGCCGTCAATCCTACGCTGCGGCGTTTTTCGGGTACTTTCGCCTTTGTAGGTATCAATCCCATTGGCAGTTCACCTTCCGGCAACCTGCCAGCAGGCACCCCGCCCACGGTTAACATCACTGACGGTATTTTCACCAACCTACCTTATTAGCAAGCCGACTCATAAGTAAATTAGTGTGCCACCACGCCGAATAGCCTTGCTACGTTCGACGTGGTGGCACACGAAGCAAGGGCTAACTCATTAGCGAAGCCAAGACCTCCTTACCACGGGCTGATCCCAGTTTCGGGCGCATTATCATCGCTGAAAAACTGACTCGTGGGGCCATCGGGACCGAGCAGGGCGGCGCGTACCACGCGGGCGGCGGCATCGTGCACGGTGCCGGGACCGCTGTGGTGGTTAAAATCGGTAGCGGTGTAGCCCGGGTCCACGGCGTTGACTTTGAAGGGCGTATCGCGCAGCTCATACGCCAGCATGATGGTGTAAGCATTCAGCGCGGCCTTGGACGGCTGGTAGGCCGCGCCCTTCACGGCGTAGTATTTCCAGCTAGGGTCGGTGTGGAGCGTGAGCGAGCCCAGGCCCGAGGTGACGTTGACGATGCGCGGCGCGGCCGAGCGGCGCAGCAGGTCGATAAAGACCTGCGTGACTTCGATAACGCCGAACACGTTGGTGTCAAACACCTCCTTGATGAGGCCAACGCTGGTGGTCAGGGCCGGCTGGGCCATGCCCCCCAGGATGCCCGCGTTGTTGATGAGCACGTCGAGCGCTTCCGTTTTTTGGCCCAGCGCCTCGCGGGCGGCGGCGATGGAGGCGCTATCGGCCACGTCGATAACGAGCAGCTCTACCTCACTCAACCCCTCGGCCCGGAGCTGGTCTACGGCTTGCTGGCCGCGCTGGGCGTCGCGGCTGCCCAGGTATACGTGGTAGCCTTGCTGAAGAAGTTGGCGGGCGGCTTCGAAGCCAATGCTTTTGTTGGCGCCGGTAATAAGGGCGGTTTTCATGGGAAAAGGGTGCTTTGTTTGAACAGCACAAAGGTCCTGAGCGCGGTCAGCGCCCGGCGCACCCATTTCGCGGCACTACTGGTACATTTTGCGGATGTCAGCCCGGTACTCGGCCGGCGTCAGCCCAGTTTCGCGCTTGAAGAAGCGGCTGAAGTAGGAAGGCTCGGCGAAGCCTAAGTCGTAAGCCAGCTCTTTGAGCGACTGCGGCGTGTAGAGCAGCAGGCGCTTGGCTTCCAGAATCAGCCGCTCGTGCACGTGCTTGATGGCCGACTTGCCGCTCTGGGCCTTCACCACCTCACTCAAATGCCCGGCCGAGATGTGCAGCAGCTCGGCATACGCCCCCACCTCGTGCCGCTCCCGAAAATGCACTTCGATGCTGGCCCGGTAGGCCCGCAGCAGACGCTGGTCGGCCGAGGGCTCGCCCCCCGGTAGCTGCTCGGCGTAGAGCCGGCTCAGGTAAGTGAGCAGCACCGTGAGGTAGGCGCTCAGCATCGGGTGCTGCCACTCGCCGGGGCGGCGGTATTCGGCTTCGAGCTTGGCCAGCAGGTCGTCTACCACCGCCTCGTCGGCGGCGCTCAGCAACAGCTCGTGGCCGTTTTGGGGGTTCTCAATGAGCGGCAGCTGACGCAGGGCCGCGTGCTGCTGCACGGCCAAAAACTCTTCCGTAAACGTGAGCCGGGTGCCCCAGAACGGGGTTGGCTCTTCCTTCACCAGCACCTGCCGGGGGCTCGAAAAGTACAGCGCGTGGTCTTGCCGCACGTAGGGTACGGTATCGACCCAGTGCCGGCCGCGCGTGTGCTTGGTAAACACCAGCATGTAATACGCCTTGCGGTGCGGCAGCAGCACGTCGGCCTCGTAGGGCAGCTCGCCCGCCGAGCGCACGAGGGCAAACGACTGGCTGCCGGCGGCCTCGTCGGGCTCGAAGGGATACGTCGGCACCAGCCGACTGCTAGTGAGCGTCTGCATCCCCCAAACTTACGGCCGGGGCGCGCTGGTCCCGGTGAGCCGCTCCCAGTTGCCGTGCGCAAATAGCGCTTTGTGGTCGGCCGAGAGTGCGGTTGCTTCGAAAAACGCCCGGGCCTGGCCGCCGGGCTTGTACTGATAGGGATAATCCGTGGAAAATAGCAGGCGGGTCGGCCCGACGATTTCCAACGCCCGCTGCAAGTAGTTCTGGCTCCACATCCCGCTGGGCGTCACGTAGAGGTTTTGCCGGAAATAGTCGGCGATGGGGCGTTGCAGGGTAACCACCCGGCTCAGCGAGCCCAGCCGCTCCAAGTAGAAGAGCACCACCTCGCCCCAATGCCCCAGAATGATTTGCAAGTCCGGGTACTTGTCAAACACGCCCGCCAGTACCAGGCGCACGAACTGAATGCCGGCTTCGTAATGCCAGCCCAGCCCAAACGCCGCAAAGGCAGTATCGACCGCCTCCCCAAAGCCGGAGTAAAGCGCGTCGCGCACGGCTGGCTGCGGCACCTGCGGATGAATAAACACCGGCACCTTCAGCGCGGCCGCTTGCGCGAGCAACGGCAGAAAATCGGGGTGGTCGAGGTTCTTGGCGCGGGTGCGCCCGCACAGCATCACGCCCTTAAAGCCGAGCTCCTGCACGCAGCGGGCCAGCTCGGGCGCGGCCTCGGCGGGCGCGGCCGTGGGCAGCGTGGCAAAGCCCTGGAAGCGCATGGGAAACCGGGCGATGGTGGCGGCCACTAGGTCGTTGGTTTGGCGGGCCAGCTCCACGCTCGGCGCGGGCTCCAGGTTGTGCAGGGCGGGGGTCGTCACCGATAGTACCTGCACGGCCACGCCACTCTCGTCCATCAGGGCCAGCCGCTGCGCGCCCAGGTCATCGAGCCGCGCCTCAATCTCGCCCCGGTCGAAGCTCGCCGTTCCCTCCTGCCCCAGCGCGCTGGCCGCCCAGGCTGCCCGAATAGCTGGTGTTAGAAAATGCTCTTCAATGGCAATCAGCTTGGTCATGCGTTCAGGTTAGTGGGTTGGCTAGCAACTACGTACCCGGCCGCAAAACAGCTACCGCCGAGCCGCTGGGCGCGGGTATTCAGGCTTCGGTCAGACTAGTTGCCCCCGCTACTTTGCCCACCCGGCCCAGGTGCGTATCGCCAAAGCCAGTTCCGTACTTGAGGCCGTAGCCGAGCAGCCGGTCGAAAGCGCTGTGGAACAGCAGCACCATACCCGCCAGCAGCAGCCCGGGCTGCCCCAGCGCCCAGCCGGCCGCGCCCACCGCGAGGGCCGTGGCCTTGTGGTGCGCGAAATTGTAGCTAATGGCCCCCGCCCGCGGGCCAGCCAGGTAGCCCAGCATGCTCAGGTCGGGCAGCAAGAAGGTGGCGGGCAGCACCCACCAGGCAAAGGGTAGGTGGGCAAATACGAGCGTAGCCAGCAGCAGCTCGGCGAATTCTTCGAGTTTCAGCAGCGATTTCATGGGTTGGCGGAGAATAGGTGAGCGGGTGAAAAGCAACACCCAAAATTCTCCTTACATCCAGCCCGCCGACGATAACAAAAGCTAAGAAATCTACCCCGCGCCTACCGCTCCCGCGCCCGAATGCGACTCAGCGACACGGGCGTGATGCCGAGGTAGTTGGCCACCAGGTGCTGGGGAATGCGCTCCAGAATCTTGGTTTTGCCGCTGGCCAGCAGCGCCCGGTAGCGCTCCTCGGGCGAGAGCAGGAGCTGCTCGGTGAGGCGGGCATCGGTTCCCAGCAAGTGGTATTCGGCCAGCACGCGCCCAAACCGCTCGTAGGCCGGGCACTCGTCGTAGAGCTGCCGCAGCACCGCGTAGTCGAATACCAGCAGCTCGGCCTCGGTGAGGGCCTGAATGTTGAGCTGGCTGGGCTGGCCCAGCAGGCAGCCGGGGTAGTCGGCCAGCAGGTGATTTTCAAAGAAGAAATACGTGGTGCGCTCCTCGCCGCTGGGTCGCAGGTAGTACAGCCGGCAGCTTCCCCGCAGTAGCAGCGCTACCTCGGGCTGGTACTCGCCCGCCCGCACAAAGTGCTGGCCCCGGGCCAGGTGGCAAGGGCGCACGGCCCCGGCCAGCCGCTGCCACTCGGCCTCGGTAAGGGTGGGCACGAAACGACGCAGGTAGGCCAGCAGCGGATGCATACAGGGAGGCTAGGTACGGAGCCAAAGCTACGCGTGACCTCCTTAGCGCCCGTATCAGCAAAATTGCTACCTTAGCGACCTAAACTCCTCCGTTCGGCTTGAAAAAGCCAGGTCAAGCGCGGCTTACTTCTTTTATCTGGAACAGCCGCGCAATTACCTGGCTTTTTCGCGGGCGGTGAGGAAAAGAAGCAGTAGCTCAGCGGTAGAGCATGAAACAGCCCCGGCATTACCCCTGCGGGTCAACCGGCGCTTACTTCTTGGATTTTAGGGTCGTTGGCTTGAATCCAACCTACTTCGCCCAGTGCTTCAAGCGCTTAGCAGTCAAGCCACATTGCCCGAAACAGTCGTCTAGTGGTAGGACATCGGACGCGTAGCTTTACGCTTACCTGCGCAAGGTCAAGTAAGGCTTACTTCTGCTCCTTGTTCCGAAAACGCCGGTTCGATTCCGGCCTGTTTCACTCACCCGGCCCTCCGCTTGCCCCATGACTTCCGCTCTACTTTCGGTCAGCCTTCGCCAGAAAGCCGTTTACGTGCCAGTCAGGGCCAGCGGCGACACGGCGGCGGGCCTCCCTCCCACCCTGCCGGAAGCCACGGCCCTGCTGGTGGCCAACCTAGCGCAGCTCGGCTACGGCGTGACGGAGCCGCTGCTGCGGGCACTGGAACTGACCACCGCCGATTTTCAGACGCAGCTCCTGGAAGCGATGCGCGAGCTAACGGGCGTGCGGAAAAACTGGACGCCGCTGGCAAAAGGCTGGGACACGCTCAACGGCGAAAGCCGGCTGGACCACGTGCTGGCGTTCTTTGCCAACCTTTTTAAAGCCGAAGGTCCGCGCCTGCCCTGCGGGCACGTTATTCCGCCCAATACCTTCCCGCTGGAGCGCTACAACGGCTGTCCGTTTTGCGGAACGCCCTTCGAGTTTGCCGCCATTGAGCACCTGGGGCAGGGCAGCAAGCTCAAGGTGCTGGACTTATGGCGAGAGGCCGGCCTCGCGAGCTTTTTGTGCGACCTGCTCACTTCTAAAACGGCGCTCGATGCCACGCAGGCCGACAGCCTGCGCCTGCTGCTGGCCGAGCTACCGCTGCCCGCCGACGTGCCCATCGCCATGAAGGAAACCCGCCTGGCAGTGATTGATGCCTACGTGCAGCTCGGTCAGGCCGCGCGGGCGCAACCGCTGCTGGCTACGCCGACCGATGTGCTGCGGTATCTGTGGTACAAGAAAACGGGCTTTGCACAGGTGGTCGAGCCCAAAAGCATTCTAAAGCGGCGGCTTAAAAATGCCTACCACGCTAGGTGGTCGGCCGACCACAACGTTGAGGCGCTGCCCCAGGAGCAAGTCCAGGCCCGGGCCGACCTCAAGCTCAAATACAGCCGGCGCGAGGCGGCGATGGTCGCCGGCTGGCTTAACGCCCTACCGGGCAGCCCCCAGCAGCTGTGCGAAACCATGCACCCCAAGCGCGGCATGTGGGTGCGCTTCATTCGGGCGCTGCGGCTGGCCGAGTACAGCAAGCGGCCGGCGCTGGCCAAGCTGCGCGAAACGCTGGACGTGTTTTACAACCAGACCTACGAGGTGTGGCAGGGGCGCGTCAATCACTTCCGGCTGCGGGCGGAGGCCGGGCCGACGCTGGCGCTGCTCCAGCAGCGGCCGGGGCTGTTTGCCCGCTCGCTGTTTGCCACCATGCTGTGGTTTGGGGCCGAGCCGACGGTCGCGGCGTTTGCGGCGGTGCTCGACCAGGTGCCGGCCCGGCTGCTGCTCACGCTGGCGATGTACGCGGAAATCTACTTCACCCCCGGTGCGCCGCGGGTAGTGAAGCCCATCGGGGGCGGCAGCCGGGTCATCAAGGCCAATCAGCACCTCAGTAACTACACGGCGGAGCAGCTGCAAGCCATGAAAACGGCCGTGGTGGCGTTGTGCCAGCAAGCGATGCGGCAGCGGTTCGCGGCCCAGCCCACTACCAGCCGCACCGTGTACATCGCCCCGGCGCTGTTCAAGATGCCGGTGGCCATTGGCGACCGTAGCGATACGGTGCAGGACTTGCCGGCGGCGCTCATGGGCACCCACTTCGCGGTGGAAGGCGAGACCGTGCGGCTATTTATGCAGTGGGGCACCGGCCTGCCGGCGCAGCACCTCGACATGGATTTGAGCTGCACCGTGGCGTACGTGGGCAAGACGGAGTCCTGCTCGTTTGCCCAGCTAGTAATCACGGGCTGCCAACACAGTGGTGATATACAGCACATTCCCGACCAGATCGGCACGGCCGAATACATTGAGCTCGACCTGCCCGCCTTGCAGCAAGCCGGGGCGCAGTACGTTACCTTCGCCTGCAACGCCTACTCCAGCGGGGCGCTCTCGCCCAACCTGACGGTGGGCTGGATGAACAGCCAGCACCCCATGCGCATTTCCAGCTCCGGCGTTGCCTACGACCCCTCGTGCGTGCAACACCAGGTGCGCGTCACGCAGGGCTTGAGCAAAGGTCTGGTTTTCGGAGCGCTGGACGTAGCCCGCCGCGAAATTATCTGGCTGGAAATGGCCTTCGAAGGGCAGCTGGTACAAAACCTGAACCTGACCAACGTGCAACTGCTCCTGCGTAAGCTGGAAAGCAAGCTGAGCATCGGCGAGCTCCTGACGTTGAAAGCACAGGCCCAGCACCTGGAACTGGTAGACGAGCCGGAAGCCGACGAAGTATACACGGCGGCCTGGGCGCAGAACACGGCCGCCGTTACGCAACTGCTGCTTGACTGACGGATGGAAGCCGGCCATGCCTGCCTCGATAGCGCGGGGTGGTGTCCCGGGCTGCCTGTTGGCGGACCGCTGGCCCGATGCTTGACCGACTCAGCCAATCCGAGTACCTTCCCCCGCGACTCGGGAAAGGTAGAATTGTTGGACTAGCAGCAAGCGAAGCTGTACCAAGCTCTATTTGCAACAACGTTGTAAATATCCTAACCCGGCGCTAGCTTTGTTGAAACTCAGAGTACCTCCGCCTACGCAGGTAGTGCCTACTCCCTACTTGGCAGTTTTCGGAATCTAAGCCATCGGCGTGGTGCCCCGCCTGCCTTTACCAAGCTACTATGGCAGTTCCTTCTGCTTGCCGGGCAGCCGCGCTCGTAGCGGCCTTGCTGGGCATCAACCCCACTGGCGCCTTGGCCCAAAACGTCCTGGACTTACCGCCCGCCCGGCCGTGGTCGGGCCGCAGCGAGCGCCTTATCGCCCCGCCTACCGACCCGTGGATTACGCCGGCCGAGGCCGCTAACTTCCAGACCACGCCGCGCTACGCCGAGGTGCGCGCCTGGCTCGAGCGCCTGGCGGCCGCCTCGCCCCTGCTTTCCGTCCGCACCTTCGGCCACACGGGCGAAGGCCGCGACCTGCTCTATGTGCGGGCCAGCAAGGGTGGCCTCGCCAAGCCGGTAGTGCTGGTGCAGGCGGGCATTCACGCGGGCGAGATTGACGGCAAAGACGCCGGGCTGATGCTGCTGCGCGACATCGCGCTCCGCGGCAAGGACAACCTTCTCGACCGCGTCGATTTGGTATTTGTACCGATTTATAACATCGACGGCCACGAGAAAATGAGCGCGTGGAATTTCCCGCAGCTGCGCGGCCCCGCCGAAAAAGGCTATGAGAATACCGCCCGCGACCTCAACCTGAACCGGGACTACGCCAAGGCCGACGCGCCCGAAACCCGGGCCATGCTCACGCTGCTACGCGAGCTGGATCCCCTGCTGTACGTCGATTGCCACGTCAGCGAGGGCTTCGACATGCAGTATGACATCACCTTTACCTACGCGGGTTGGGGCAAGTACGCCCGCCACCGGGCCACGGCCGACTGGCTGCAAACGCGCTTCGGCCCGGCCGCCACGCGGGCGCTAACCGAGGCGGGCCACCTGCCCATCATCTACCCCAGCCCCCTCGACACGCGCGAGCCGACCAAGGGCATCCGCTACAGTCCCGAAGGCCCGCGCTACTCCACCGGCTACGGCGACTTCGTCGGCATCCCCACCGTGCTGGTCGAAAACCACATGCTTAAGCCCTACCGCCAGCGCGTACTCGGTAGCTATGTGCTGCTGGAAGCCGCCCTGCGCATCGCGGCTTCCGACGCCGACCGCATCGCCGCCGCCAAGGCGCAGGACCGCGCCAGCCGCCCTACCGAGCTACTCACGCGCTGGGCACCCGCACCGCAGCCCATCGGCTGGATCGAGCAGTTCAAGGGCATTGCGTTTGAATGGTATCAGTCCCCAGCCTCGGGGCGGCTGGAGCAGCGCTGGCTGGGCCAGCCAATTACCTTCCGCATGCCCATCATCGGGCAGCAGCCTACCCAGACGGTGCAGCTACCCCGAGCCTGGTGGGTGCCCGCTGGCCAGGCCGAAGTGCTCGACCGCCTGCGCCTGCACGGCATTGCCTGCGAAACCCTGACCGCCCCGCGCACGCTGCCCGTCGATCGGGTGCGGGTGGTCGAGCCCCGGCTGCTGCCGCCCAAGGAAGGCCGGGTGCCCATTGCGGCCACCTTCGTGCACGAGGCCAGCGAGCAGACAATGCCCGCGGGCAGCGTCCGGGTGCCCGCCGACCAGCCCCTGGGCCTGCTAGCCGCCGCGCTGCTGGAGCCCGAAAGCCAGGATTCCTTCCTGGCCTGGGGCTTCTTTCCCGAAATAATGGCTCCCCCGCCCAGCACCGACGATTTTATCCTGGCCGCCCTGGGCGAGCGCCTGCTGGCTACCGAGCCCGCGCTGAAAACTGAATTCGAGGCCAAACTCCGCGCCGAGCCCACCTTTGCCGCCAATCCCGACGCCCGGCTGGCCTGGCTCTACGCGCACGCCGGGCCGGGCCACCCCTACCAGTTGCGCTACCCCATCGCCCGCGAGCTAAACTAATGGAGTACAAAGCCCAGCCGCTGCCAGGAGCGGCAGCGGCTGGGTACTTATGCTAGCTCGGCGGCTAGGCCGTGGCGGCCTCGGCAAAGCCGGTAGCCACCGTCACGTGCTTCCACTGCGCCATGTCGTCCTGCAAGGTTTTGATTTTTAACTTGGCCATATCGTAGGCATCCTGGCCCAGCAGCAGGTGCAGGGGCGGGTTGGGCGCGGCGGCTACCGCGATAATGGCCGCCACGGCCTTCACCGGGTCGCCGGGCTGGCTGCCCTTGATTTGCTGGAGGTGCACCGCCTCCGATTCCCGCACCAGGGTATAGGCATCGAGCTGCTTCTCCGGCGTGCGCAGGGAGCCCGACTCCAGGAAGTTGGTGCGGAAGTAGCCCGGCTCCACCAGGGTTACTTTTACGCCGAACGGCGCTACCTCGGCCGCCAGCGACTCGGACAGCCCTTCCACCGCAAATTTGGTGGCGCAGTAAATACCCCAGCCGGGGAAATTGCCCATGATGCCGGCAATCGACGAGAAGTTGAGGATGTGCCCACCTTGCTGCCGGCGCAGCTGCGGCAGGGCCTGCCGCACCACGTTGAGCGTGCCAAACACGTTGACCTCGAAGTTGGCCCGGGCCTCGGCGTCGGTTAATTCTTCGAGGCTGCCGAGCTGGCCGTAGCCGGCATTATTGGCCACCACGTCGAGGCGGCCAAATTGCGCCACGGTGGCCGCGATGGCCGCGCCCACGCTGGCCTCGCTGGCCAGCTCCACGGCCAGGGGCAGAAAATCGGCCGCCTCGGGGCCGGCGGCCTGGCGCAGCTCGGCCACGTTGCGCGAGGTCGCGGCCACCAGGTGCCCCTGCTGCCGCAATTGCTTCACTAGTTCGAGCCCGAAGCCCTTGGAGGCCCCGGTAATAAACCACACTTGTTGCTTTTCCATCGGGTTATGTTTGGGTTGCTGAGTACGCTGCAAAGGTCCCCCAGCCCCCCGACCGGGCGCTTACCAAATTCAAGCCGATGCTTACCAAATTCAAACCAGCCGAAAGGCCGAGGGCGTTTGCCCGGTCTGCTTTTTGAAAAAGTAGTTGAAGTGGGCCGGCTCGTCGAAACCCAGGCTGTAGCCTACTTCGGCAATGTTCCAGTCGGTGTGGCGCAGCAGGGCGCGGGCCTCGGCGGCCAGGCGCTCGGCAATGTGGGCGGTGGTGGTTTTGCCGGTGGTGTCGCGCACGCAGCGGGTGAGGTGGTTGACGTGCACCGCCAGCTGCTGGGCAAAGTCGCTGGCCGAGCGCAGCCCCAGCCGGCGGGCCGGCGACTCGATGGGAAACTGCCGCTCGAGCAGCTCGCCGAACACGGCCGCCAGCCGCGACTTGGCATCGGGGTGCTGGTAGTAGGTGGTGGCGGGCCGCAGCTTGAGGGCGTAGTGCACGAGCTCGGCCGCGTAGTTGCGCAGCAGGTCGTATTTCAGCACGTAGTCAGACGCTAGCTCGGCCAACATCTTCTCAAACAGGGCGCTCACCTCCTGGTCCTGGCGGGCGGTGAGTAGGTAGGCCGGGTCGCCGCCGGGCCGAAACAACGGCAGCTCAAGCAGGTTCAGCCCGCCCGGCGTGTGCAGAAACTCCTCGCGAAAAATGCAGAAAAACCCCGTCGTATCGGCGGCCAGCGGCTGCCAGGTGTAGGGCACCTGGGGGTTGAAAAACATGAGCGCCGGCCCCGCTACTTCCAGACTTTTGTCGGCGTAGTGGTAGGCGTAGTGGCCGCGAATGAGGGCAATCTTGTAGTAGTCGCGGCGGCTGTACTGCTTGGGCTGAATGCCAGTTGCCACCGACTCTTCCAGCCGAAACGCGCTGACCTGGCCCAGCTTGGGCTGCGAGCTGGCGGGTAGCTCCCGAAAGGAATACGGGTAAGCTGCGGGAGTATTTTCGACCTTCGGCATGGCGTAAAGTTACCAAATTCAAGCTAGAAGTCGCCCGCGCTTGCGCTACTCGCCTCGCTGGCTCTTATCGCCCCGTCAACTGCCACCGGGCGAGGCAGCGGCCCGTAAATCCGCAAACCCAGCGGGAGAACCCTGCCAAAGCGGCCAGCCGCTTAGCCCGGGCGCGGCACCCAGCGCAGCCGCAGGCGCAGGTACTGCTGTAGCCAAATGGGGTACAGATTATACCCCACATTGAGTAAAAACAGCACCCCAGCCCAGCCCCAATACCCCAGCGCGACCGCGTAGCCAATGACCGCCAGAAAATACACCAGCATCGCCCAGTGAAACCGCTCCATGTGGTAAGTGGTGCGCACCACTTGGACCAGATTAGCCCGCGAGGGCAAATACCGGTACTGCGGGTAGCGGTGCCGCAGCAGGCGATTGACCAGCGTACCGTGCTGGGTGAGGTGGTTGAGGGCCGGCACCCGCAGCTTGTGGTACACCGCTGGCTGAGTACTCAACTGCAAGTAATGCAGCCAGGCGATGGGCCACGCGTAGGCCAACAGGCTGAGGACGCCAAAGCCATACAGCCAGGGCCGCGCCACGTGCTGGTAGCAAAACACCACCAGGGGCACCAGGCTCAGTACCGACCACAGCACGTTGGGCACGGCGTTGTAGCAGGCCAGCACGGCCGGAGAGGGTATAGCGCGATGAGAACTGACATCAGACATTAAACCTACACTTTCGTAGCTAGCCAAAAAACACGTCAGCTATTTACCATGAGTCACTCTTACTATTCGACCGTCAAGTTTGCTGATTTCTATATAAGCAGTCCCACCTAAGGTGTGCCTTTTGGGTAAGGAGCCCTGTACCACCCACACTTCGTTGTTGGTCAGTACAGCTTGGAATGGCTTTTCTGCCTCGATGTGCTCTTTTCCATAGATGGGTATCCATACTGCTTCTGCTATTTTTTTTGCGACATCGGCAGTGGGCACATATCCGGCAGCGTGCACATGCTTGTGCATTGATGCTTGAATATTTCGCCGCAACGCTTTACAATTAATCTGGGCAAGAGCCGCATTGCTCGTCCACAGTAGTAAGCCTAGCAAGAAACCAACGGGTGAATACTTCATATTGCAAGCTAGCCAAAAGCACGTCAACCGCTACCGAGGACGGCAACGGCTGGCGGGAACAATAGGTAAGTAACTGGGCACCGTTAGCGCACGGCCGTGGCTTCGACCTCCACTTTCAGCCCCTCGAAGGCCAGGAAGTTAACTTCGACCATCGTGGCGGCGGCCTGGATGCCGTGCCGGGCTACCCAGTCGGTAAACACGTCGAAGCAGCCGCCTTCGCCGAAGAGCGCGGCCGTGTCGGTGGTGTACACGCGCAGGTGCACGATGTCGCGGCACTGGTAGCCGGCCGTGGTCACAACTTGCTCCACGTTGCCGAGCACCTGCCCGATCTGGGCGCGCATGTCGGCGGTGCTGGGATGGCCGTCGGCGTCGATGGCGGCCTGCCCGGCGCAGTAGAGCGTGGCGGCGGGCTGGGTTACTTCTACGGCTTGCTGGTAGGCGCTGGGCGCTTGCCACTGCCAGGGGTTAATTACACGCTTTTGCATGGTGGTAGGCTGGGTTGTCGCGCCGACCTGTAGAGCGGCGCGGGGTGAGATTACGGGGGCAAAGGTCCCGGCCGGCCCCACTCGCTACCCGTGACCTAGCGCACTATTTTCGGGGCCGCTCCTGGTCGGCGAGCCGGCTCAGGGTCTCGCGCGATACGCCCAGGTAGGCCGCCAGCAGGGTTTTGGATACCCGCTGCGGCAGCGTGGGATACTGGCGCAGCAGCCGCTCGTAGCGCTCGCGGGCGGGCAGGGCCAGCAGCGACACGATGCGCTGCTGCGCGGCAATCCCACCCCGCGCAAACTTGACCAGGAAGAAGCGCGCCATCTGGGGTAGCTGCTGGCAGAGGTACTCGTAGCCGGCCAGCGGCAGGCACCACACGGCCGTGTCTTCCAGGCATTGCAGCGACAGCGTGGCCGGCCCCTGGGCCAGGTAGGCCGCGAAGTCGCCTTCCCACCAGTCTTCCATAGCCAGCGACACCACGTGGGCTTTGCCGGCCGCATCGGTGTGCACTAGCTTCAGCAGGCCCCGCACCACGAAGTACAGTTCGCGCACCCGCTCCCCTTCCCGAATCAAATACGCGCGCTTGCGCACCTGCCGGCTCGTGAACTGCGCCAGCACCAGCGCAAACTCCTCGTCGGTCAGCGACACGACGCGCTCTAGGTGCTCTCGTAACTGCTGCTGCATAGCTTCTACCTACGTGGCTGCCCTGAGTGAAGTAATAGTTACCCTGCTCGCCCCTAAAAACACGCCCGCCGCTACCGGGGCGGCAGCGGCGGGGGTTAGGCTGAAAACGACTCCTACTGCACGAAGAAAGGCGTATCAACGGAGTATTTCTTCTGGCCTTTGTCGATTTCCTGAGCTTTGAGCTTGAGTAATGTTTTACCGGTTTTAGCTAAGGTGCCTACCTCAAATTGCATTTGCAGCAGGTGCATGGCTCGCAACTTTTCTAGGCTCATATTTTCAAAACTCTCATTGGCGGGTTCGCTCAATTTCCACTCGTAAGCATTCCACGCGCTCTCGTAAGCATTTTTAGCGTCGCTCACTGTTATTAATTCTTTGTAGGGCAGCACATAGCTTAAAACATGCACCTCGTTTTTAGCCAGGTCTATCCACACCTCATTTAGCATGCTCAAGCGACCTGTTCCATTAAAATGAATGGCAGTAGCGGTGTGCTCTACTTGTAGCGTGCCGGTATAGGAAGGAGCCACCTTAATCTCCCGCTTCTCCATGAGCGTTTGCAGTTCTCGGAACTCGGGTTCGCTCATCCCTATGCGTTTGTCGTAGGGCACCGGGCCGGGCTTTCTTGTGGCGGCCTGATTCTGCATCTCAATCATGTACTGTGGATTGGCGCGGATCCCTTCCTGAAACTTTACCATCAATACTGCTAGCCGTGGATTCATCACAACGCTATCCATCACGGCCACTTGCAGCGTACCAGCGGGTAGCAGCTTTTGTAGAGCCGCGCCAATGTTCTTAGTTTCCGACGCAACTGCCGTCTTGGTCTGAGCGCAGATAGTATGCAGCGGAGCGGCACACAGAAACAGTACTGCGAGTAGTTTTTTCCTCATGGCAGGAAGTAGCTAGTGGTCTTGGTTGTCCTGAATCAGTAAACATACCGCCCAGCTTCCCTCCGAAAACCCACCAGCCGCTACCAAGGACGGCAGCGTCTGGGAAACTTAGGTCACTTAACTCAATTGTGTAGCTTTAATCAGCCCCTGTAAGTCTATTGGCGCATGTCGTACAGCTTCAATGCGACCTACGTTTGTTAGCACAAACGCCTTCAGCAACTCATTTGGATAGGCCACGCGGTTGGTTTTGCTCATTTTGCTATTGAAATTCAGCGCTTGAATCGTTCGTATTATCCCCCACGGGAAACCCCACCAGCCCAGTAAAACCGAAGTAGTGCTGGCATCGTGATTAAGCTTATCTAAACAAGCTGGACACGCAATGACAAATTTCTTTTTCCACGTTGTCATCACCAGAAAGCTCATCACTGTGCTTGTTATAGTAGCATTGAGCGGCTGGGCTGCAGAATGACAAGTAGGACATGGCTGTGATTGAATCAGCGCGCAGTACTCGGTAAGCTCGGCCTCACTAACCTCTCGCAGCTGCGCCTCAATAGTCTTGGTTGCTACTTCTGCCAGGCCCCGCGTGGCTAGCTCCTCTCTTAGCAACACGAGGGCTTCAGGCCGTAGCCTAGCCGCATCTTCCGACGCAATGCGCATCAGCTTCTCGTTAGAAAACCGACGGTAGTTATCTTTCAATCTATTTTCTGAGACTGACATTCGTCGCGGGCAATTTGAAGGTACTTGCTGAAGTAAAACTAAGCGCCACTACAAGCCGCAGCCAAAAACACGGCAGCCGCTACCGGGGCGGCAGCGGCTGGGGAAACTTCACTGATGACTATTGCCAGAACGCTTCTTGTTCCCACCCACTAGGGAAACCCATTATGTGAGCAGAGACTGTTGGATTTTGGCGCAGTAGTTCCTTTACTGCCGCTTTGAATTTACAACCACTTTCCTCGTTGATAGCCGATTGTAGGTAGGCGGCCACTACTAATACAATGTATAATCGGTCGTCGGCTACTGTGTTAGTAGTTAACCATTGGTTGGCAGGGCGGCGGGGCAATGTGGGTTTTACTGTAAGCGTGCGGTTCCAAAGGCGGCTATGGTGCGCGCACACGTTGCGCACGTAGCTGAGCATTCGCATCCAGCTACGTAATACAATCTCATCAACGCCAAAGAAACGCCCCATTTCTTTGGTAGCATTTGACGACCGCAAATTGTTAAACAACTTCGAAGTAAGGCCAAAGGATGCTACCTCTAACGCCATCCAGCTAGGCGGTCGCGCTGGCGCACTATACCTAGCTCTGTAGTGGTCAAGGAAAATTTCGTGCGCCCGATTTAGCTCCTTATCTAGCTCGACCAGATTGCTCTGAAAACGCCCGGCATTGATGCAAGCTGCCTGATTCTCGTACCAGTGCGGTCCTAGCAACAACGAATTATGATAGGCTAGCTGCGCTCGCAATGCTACTTCAATAACCCCTGTAGCCCGAAACACTAAAAACCGCAACTCTTCGTCAAATTCATACAGCCGTACGGTTTGCGCGAAGGTGGTACCCGCTCGAAAGCGATGCGTAGGGTCGCCGGGAATTTGAAAAGCCAGGAAGTAAGCGGCTAGTCGGTAGTAACTCAAACGAGCTAAATCCTGCTCAGCCTGTGCCACGTCCTCTATTAACAGCCCTCGGCTTTGCAGCAGCGCTACCCGCTGCGACAACGGTAAAGCAGGCTTGGTATAGCGCATAGAATAGGCAACAAAAAACCCGCCCTGGTGCGCGTAGGTCCGAAGACTCAGAGGCGTGGCGGGTGTTGTTGTTGCAAATATAGAACGAGCTGGTTTCGAAACAAGTTTCGCGGCCACTCTTGCGCGGGTGCACCGCCGAAGCCGGAGTTTCTATGCGGCTGGGGTACAAAGTGCGCCCCGTCTGCTTGCTCCCAAAAACACGGCAGCCGCTACCGAGGACGGTAGCGGCTGCCGTGTTTTTGGGGTTACTTTTTAGTAACGCCTTTGAATGGAGTTCCATCAGCTTTACCATCCATAAACTGCCCTGTAGCAGAGTCGCGCTTAGTCCAGGTTTGAGTCGTTGGATTATACGTCTGGGAACGTCCGGTTACCGCACCTTGACGGTAGCCTTTGCCAGTATTTACGGCCATTGATTATCACCTCCTTTCATAAGCCTAAACTTACAATGAAACGCAGCAATAAACAAGTTATAGTTAAATTTTTTAGCACGAATTAGCAAAAAAAATTAGCCCAACATAAGTGACTCTTTTGCGCCGCGCCCGCTCGCCCTCAAAAACACGGCAGCCGCTACCGGAAGCGGCAGCGGCTGGGGATGCTAAACAGGACTTAGGAATCTTCCGAACAATGCTATCATCGCATCCTCTGTGTTAATTCCGCGCGTAGTTTCCTCGATTATATTACCCTTGTAAAAAGGCTTGATTTCGGCCTTAATATTAGCAGGGCTTCTTGAACAGACGGTTATAGAGGTACCGGTTCTATTAAAGAAAGCTTTAATGAGCTTTTTAAGGTGTGGCTCTGCCTCCATGGAATTACCCAAAATAATTAATTTATCGTAACTAGAAAGACAATCAGCAAATAATTCAAAATAATCCCGAAGAACTGTATCACCCTTTATAATCTCCTCCTTCATATTAGGATTATTAAAAACCATTACAGGCTCTTGATTAATTATATTTTCTTTTGTTTTATATGTTTTACCATAGTATTTAGCAAACCTATAAGAACCATGCAAATGCCCAATCATTAGTTTATCTCGTTTTATAAAGTTCGGAACAAGCTTTAACAAACCATCAGTATCAGAATCTATAAAACCATCTGCAAACATAAAGCCATTTGGCCATCTAGTAAGCAGAGTATCGATTATTCCATCGTAATTCGTAGTAAAAATATTGCACTTTTCAACTCCATTAGCGTTGACAAAATCCTCAACATTACGGGAAAAATTCGAAAAATTATTTCGAATTTTTCCATAGGCTTCACTTTGTTGATGCTTTCGAAACTCTTCCGAAATTTCACGAATTTTATCTAACATAAAATTATCAAAAATCAGCTTCAGCTTTTCTATATCTTCACGCGGCAGTATCTGTTCGAATCCACTAATATTAGAAAAAAGAGTAATTACCGAATTAATCATTCGTATCAAATCCTCATCCGAGATTTTAATACCCTTTTCTGAGAATTGCTCGTGAAATGCAGCGAAGGTTTCTTGAAACTTTTGCCAAAGTGCAGTAATAGCTCGTATGCTATCAGCAACTTCAGTTCCTTCTTTTAACTGCTCAGGAGTAGGGTTTGAAGTGAGAACCTTATGCCGTATTATATCTTCAATCATGTAATTGAAGCCGTTACCAATGAGAAAAAGCACTTTCATAGCAGAGTTTACAAGTTAGATGAGAAATAAAAAAGGAGAGGTTTCCCTCTCCTTTTAAAAATTACGACCCACAAGCCTCGCAGGCGTCTGGATTATCCAGCGAACAAGCCATATCGGCTTGGTTCTGCGCATACATCGGCTCCAGCGTCTCCGCGGCTTGTTTTTCCACCGTGAACTTGATGGCGTCGGCGGCGGCTTTAGTGCGCAGGTAGTACATGCCGGTTTTGAGGCCGCGCTTCCAGCTGTGGAAGTGCATGCTGGTGAGCTTGCCGAAGTTGGGGTTCTGCACGTGCAGGTTCAGGCTCTGGCTCTGGCAGATGTAGGCACCCCGGTCGGCGGCCATGTCGATGATGGTGCGCTGCGAAATCTCCCACACCGTCTTGTACAGGTCCTTGATGTGCTGGGGCACGCGGGCGATGTTCTGCACCGAGCCATTGGCCGCGATGATGTCCTGCTTCATCTGCTCGTTCCACAGGCCCAGCTTCACGAGGTCTTTCAGCAGGTGCTTGTTCACCACCATGAACTCGCCGCTGAGCACGCGCCGCACGTAGATGTTGCTCGTGTAGGGCTCAAACGACTCGTTGTTGCCCAGGATCTGGGCGGTGCTGGCGGTGGGCATGGGCGCCACCAGCAGCGAGTTGCGCACGCCGTGTTCGATTACCTGGCCGCGTAGCGTTTCCCAGTCCCAGCGGCCCGACTTGGGCGTAACGCCCCACATGTCGAACTGGAAGATGCCCTTGGAAAGCGGCGAGCCGGCGAAGGTCTCGTAAGTGCCGTCCTTGATAGCGAGGTCTTTCGAAGCCGTCATGGCGGCGAAGTAGATCGTCTCGAAGATGTCCTCGTTCAGACCCTTAGCCTCGTCGCTCTCGAAGGGCATGCGCAGGGCGATAAACGTATCGGCCAGCCCCTGTACGCCCAGCCCGATGGGGCGGTGGCGGAAGTTGGAGCGCTGGGTTTCGGGCACCGGGTAGTAGTTCACGTCGATTACCTTGTTGAGGTTCAAGGTCGTCTGGTACGTGACGTCGTAGAGCGTCTGGTGGTCGAAGGTCACGTTGCCGTGGGCGTCTTCCACGAGGTAGCGGGGCAGCGCCAGCGAGGCGAGGTTGCACACGGCAATCTCGTCCTTGTCGGTGTACTCCATGATCTCGGTGCAGAGGTTGCTCGACTTGATGGTGCCGAGGTTCTGCTGGTTGCTCTTGCCGTTGGCGGCGTCCTTGAAGAGCATGTAGGGCGTGCCCGTCTCAGTCTGGCTTTCCAGGATGGCAAACCACAGCTCCTGCGCCTTGATGGTCTTGCGCCCGCGGCCTTCGCGCTCGTACTTGGTGTAGAGCTTCTCAAACTCGGGGCCCCAGCTCGTGTCGAGGCCCGGGCACTCGTGGGGGCACATCAGCGTCCAGTCGCCGTTGGCTTCCACGCGCTTCATGAACAGGTCGGGCGTCCAGAGGGCGTAGAATAAGTCGCGGGCGCGCATTTCCTCCTTGCCGTGGTTCTTTTTCAGGTCCAGGAACTCGAAAATGTCGGCGTGCCAGGGCTCCAGGTAGATGGCGAAGGCGCCCTTGCGCTTGCCGCCGCCCTGGTCTACGTAGCGGGCCGTATCGTTGAAGACCTTCAGCATCGGCACCAGGCCGTTGGAGTTGCCGTTGGTGCCCTTGATGTAGGAGCCGGTGGCGCGCACGTTGTGCACGGCCAGCCCGATGCCGCCCGCGCTCTGCGAAATCAGCGCGCAGTCCTTCAGCGTCTCGTAGATACCCTCAATCGAGTCATCCTTCACCGTGAGCAGGAAGCACGACGACATCTGCGGCTTGGGCGTGCCGGCGTTGAACAGGGTCGGCGTGGCGTGGGTCATCCAGCGCTCCGACATCATGTTGTAGGTCTTGATGGCCGACTCGATATCGTCCTTGTGGATGCCCACCGACACGCGC
>CAJYVK010000258.1 GCA_913778455.1 uncultured Hymenobacter sp.
GCTGGCCCTCGGGCTGGCCATTTACTACGGCTACGGGCAGAAGCATAGCAAATTGCGCCAGCAGGTGACGTCGGGAGGTGAGGACTGATATTTCGGTTCAGTCTCAGGTTGGTGTGCCCTTTTTTGCAATGTTCTAACGCAGGTGCCTCACCCCCCCGGCCCCCTCTCCGAAAAGGAGAGGGGGAGCCTAATGATAGGGTACGTAGGAGTTTAGGAGAGATAACTCACACCCTCGTACCCGCCTACCCAAACGACTGGCTCCCCCTCTTCTTTTTTGGAGAGGGGGCCGGGGGGGGAGGCGCCCACGTCTGGACAGCCCATAAGTATCCCCTTAAAACAGTGAGCCGACTGACAAAGACGCTACCTGCGCGGCTCGGTTATGCGGAATGGACCTACTGGCCCGTGCCGGCTTCTGGCTCAGCCACGCGCTGCAAGTCTAGGTCCTGAAAATCGTAGCTGAAATCGGTAGCCGGCGAAATTGGCTTCATCCTCAGACTTGCGGCGCGGCCCTGGTCGTCGAGGGTAAAAGCGGCGAAGGCATCGGCGTTGAAGCTGCGGTCCTTCCAGCGCACTACGCAGGTGGTACCGCGGTAGGGCAGCACTTGGCCCAGGAGGCGCGGCGCCCGCACCGCCCGCAGCCACAGCTGCGGGCCATGCTGGTACACGTTCACGTCGCCCAGCCAGGCATCGTGGTAGCGCCCCACGTAGGCGCTGTAGTCGGTCTTTTTGGGCGCGGCTTTCTGGGCTAGCGCCACCTGCTTCCAGGCGTCGTCGGTGGCCTTGTCCGCTTCGGTCGCCATCGCTTGCTTGTAGCCGAGCATTTCCTGCACCCGGTCCTGGCCCGTGACGCCCAGGTAGTGATCCAGAATCGTGCTTGTCACGGCTTGGAACGCCAGGCCGTCCTCCTGGTTCGTGAGAACGATGATGCCCAGGCGTTGCTCGGGCACCAGCGTCACCTTGGTCACCATGCCAATCTGCCCGCCAGTGTGCGACACCTGCTTATACCCCCGCACGTCGGACAGGTCCCAGCCCAGCCCATAAGCTGTGAAGTGGGTATTGTAGGCCGTCGGCCCGGGGCGTAGGCGCTTGAGCGTTTGCGGTGACCATAGCTCCCACTGCGTGCCGGGCTTCAGCAACGGGGCGGGGGCGTCCGGACCGCCCAGCAGCATCAAGGCCCATTTGCACAGATCGTTCACGCTGCTGTACATACCGCCGCAAGGCGCGTCGAAGGTGCTCCGGCTGCGCTGAATGACTTGCACCTTCCCCGCCACCGGGCCGTGGGCGTCGATGACGTTCGTCGGGTCGGGCAGGCGCGAGAAATCGGTGGCGGTGCGACTCATGCCCAGGGGCCGGAGCAGGCGGGCCGTTACAAAATCGGCCCAGGGCTGGCCCGCAATGCGCGTCACCACCTCGCCGGCCACGATGTAGAGGTTGTTGTCGTAGTCGTACTTACTGCGAAAAGATGATACCGGCTTGAAATAGCGCAGGTTATGAATCACGTCCTTCACCGTGAAGTCGCTGGAGTCGGGAAACATCATCAGGTCGCCCGCGCCCAGACCCAGGCCGCTACGGTGGCACAGCAGGTCGCGCACCGTGAATTCGGCCGTAACGTAAGGGTCGTACATCTTGAATTCGGGGATGTAGTCGGTCACCTTATCGTCCCAGCGCAGCTTGCCCTCGTCGACCAGCAGCCCCAGCGCGGCCGTGGTGAAGGCCTTGGTGTTGGAGGCAATGCCCACCAGCGTGTTGGCGTCCATCGGGGCCTTGGTATTCAGTGAGCGTACGCCGTACCCCTTGCTCATCAGTACTTTGCCGTCCTTCACCACCGCTACCGAAATACCCGGTACGTTGAAGCCCTTGAGGGTGCGGGCTACCACGGCATCCACGGCGGCCACGTCGAGCGGGGCGGTTACGGGCGGAGCCAGCTGCGCGTGCCCGGTAACGGGCGCTACGGCCAACGCAAGGCCGAGACCCAGCGCCGCTGCGAAGCGGCCAATAGAAGTAGAGAAGAAGACCATACGAAAGGAAATTTCTGTAAAATACAGGAATTATCCGCTAAGCTGGTCAAGTAAATTTCAGTCAGCCGTGCCCGCCACTAGCACATTGCGGACGTCGGTACCCTCGCCACTTGCACCTCACCGAAGGTTACCTTCCCTGCAAAGCACGGAGAACACGCTGCTCCGCTATTTTAGATAAATACCAGCACTTCATCGGCAAATGCTCCGCGTCCACCTATGGCAAACTTTACGATTCAAAAAGTGCTCTCCGCTGGCAATCGCGCAGAATTATATCTGTACTACCGAGGGCGCCTTATCTATAAAGCTTGGTACGTGGCGGGCCAAAAGCAATACGGCCGGCTATTTCACGAAGGAGAAGGCATTGCCAGCAATGCAGAAACACTTACTTCCGCAGCCCTACCTTCTTCGCCAGGGCCGCCACTTCCGGTACCCAGTCCGTCAGCAGCAAGCCCAGTCCGTACAGCGCCGTGAGGACGCCGCCGCGCAGCAGCAGCGTCAGCCAGTTGTTGGCCGGCGTGGGGATGGCCCAGGCTACCAGCCCCGCGCCGCTGGCCAGCGCCAGAATGTAGACTATCCGCCGATCGAACGGCTGCCAGCCGAAGCTGCGCCACACGAACCAGGTGCGCAGGAGGTTAATACTCACTAGGGCGAGCGCATTGGAGAGCGCCGCGCCAGTGAGCCCCAGCCAGGGGATAAGCAGGGCGTTGAGCCCGATGATAAGCGCCGAGAGCCCCACATTAAATAATAAGTCGTAGCGGTAGCGCGGCGAGGTTACCACGATAATTCCGTTGACGCCCGTGATGCCGTCGGTGAGGCGGCCAGCCAGCAGCAGCAGCACCGCCACGGTACCCGCCGTGTACTCGGGGCGGTGAATAAGCGAATAAATAAACGGTAGATTGAGCCCGATGCCCAGCGCCAGGTACACGCCCAGCGCGGTGTTGAGGCGCGTGGTGCGGCGGTAAAAATCGAGCATCTTATCGGTCGCGTTCTCCTTCCAATATTCGGCAATGAGCGGGTAGGCCGTTTTGTAAAGCGCCCGAAACGGTACAGCTAGCGCCGTGCTGATATTGAGCGCGATGGTGTAAATCCCCGCGTCGGCAAAGCTGCGCGAGCCGAGCATGAGCGAATCGATGGTCAGCAGCAGCGTACCCGAGATATTGCCCAGCAGCGCGAAGCTGCCGAAGCGTACTAATTCGCCCACCGGGCGCACGGCCAGCACCGCCCGGGTGGGCCGCAGGTGCAATTCGCCAATGATGCCCAGGTAGCCCAGCAGCAGCAGGGCGATGGCCGCGTAGCTTCCCAAATAAGCCAGCACGAAGCCGTCGAACGAGAGGTAGCCCGCGCCGTAGAGCGCCGCCGACCCCACGATGAGCAGGCGCTGCAAGACGTCGGTTAGGAAAGAAGAAAACGAGCTGTGAAACAGTGATTTGGTGTAAGCCTCCAGCAGGTTGTACAGCAATATGCACAGCGCCAGCGCCAGCATTACGCCGTAGTGCGGCCCCAGCAGCGCCGCGTCGTTGGCGTACCAGCGCAGCACCAGCGGCCGACCCAGCCAGAGCACCGCCGCCACCACGACGAACAGCGCCAGCGGCAGCCCCAGCAGCAGCGGCAAGAAGCCTGAGTGCCCGGTTTCCCGATTACGGAAGTAGGGAAAATACCGGAGCGTAGTATTGGTAAAACCCAGCGCCGACACCAGCGCGCCCATCGTGGCCAGCGATACCAGTACCGAGGTGAGACCCAACTGCGCCGGGGCCAGCAGGCGCGGCAGTACCAGCGTGGTATTGACGAAGCCGATGCCCAGCCCGACGTAGGAAATAAGCGTGTTGCGCAGCCCTTGCCGCTGAACGATACCCAACTTTTTAGTTATGAGTTAGAAGTTATGAATTAGGAGTTGGGGTAGTGGGCTCGGTGGTATATTCTTCCCATATTTCGCGGCCGGTTTGGAAGGCCGCGCCTTGCTGCTGCAAGTGGCGCATGATTTCGTGAAATTGCTGCGGGCCGGTTTGGGTGTTATCGGGGTCGAAATTCTCGTTGTGCCACAGCACGGAGGCCACGCCGCCGAAGCGTTTTATTTCGGCGAAAAGTGGGGTGAGCGCGGGGAGAATTTCTTGCGGGGCCAACTGCAAGTAATTGGGGTGATGCAGGGTGGCATCCATTACGTTGAGCGGGATTTCGAGAAATTCTGTTGCGTAGCCATTACGAAAATCAAACGGATAGAACGGCAGACAATAGCTGTGACGGAAGCCGAAATGCTCGGCGTAACCTAATGTGCTGTCGTATGAAAAAAAATCTTGTAAAGCATTAATAAAAGGTGTCAGGCGCGGATCCCATTTTAAATAATGAAATCGGCAGCCCAGCACCTTTAGATTGATTCGGTTAATTTCGCTACGCAGCTTCGACGAATTGTTGCTGGTAGCTAAGCTGGCATGCAGCCCTAACTCGTACCCCTGTTCTACTAGTCTTCCCAGCCGCTGCCGAAGCTTTAGTGTCAAGCGATAATCAGCGTTGGGCGTACCACCGGGACCGGGCCGATGGCTGGGTAAAATAAAAAATGTAGAGCGCCCGTCGTACTGTGCCACTGCCGCTGCCACGGTTTCCAGATTATCCCAGGTATCGGGCTGGGTAAAATGCCGCCAGATTAATTTACTGAATAAGCTGATTTTGCATTGTTGCAATGCAGCCTTCGCCGGCGCTTTCCACGCACTGTGCAAATTATCGATATCGTGCGAAATAAAAGCGGCAAAATCAGCTTCTTGGCTGCCCCCCCAGTGACGAGAGTGCAGCCGCTGGCCGCTCACATATTCCACCGCCGTTTTCAGCACATCAAAATAATAATTAACTACCGGCAGCGTCACAAAGCCGTACTGCTTTTGCACGCTCGCCGCGTAGGGAAAGCGCCCGTGCCGGTCGCGCTCGGTGGAAAAATATTCCTGCCAGCCGCTCAATAAATAAAACGCTGCCGCAATAATATCGGCCGAAATAAGTACCCGATTTTCTTGAGAAAGCAGCAGGGACGTTGCGGGCGCATTATCGAAGAAAAACGGAACCGGCCGGCCCAGCCATTCGCGCCAATTAGGCGCGGCTGGGTAGGGCTTATTCTCCGCGAAAAAATTACCGCTGGCCTCCGCTACCTCTACCTGCGACTGCGTGCCCGCGTAGCCGATGCGCACGTCCGGGCAATCAGGATAAGCCAGCCGGAAATGCATCAGCACGTAACGCAGGCGTACCTCGGCCGACAGGGTAACGGGCGCGGCGGGCGGAAGGGAAGCGACTGACATGATAACTCCAAAGCTACGCCCTGGCTACCGGGCTGGCCAGCCACTCGGCCAACTCGCGCAGGGCCAGCGCGCGGCTGCGGCCCTCGTCGGGCGTGCCCAGGGTGGCGTTGTAGTAAGCGGCGCGGCGGTAAAGGTCGGCGGGCTTGTGCTGGGCCAGGCGGCGCAGAACGGCGGTCAGCTCGGCGGGCGAGTGCGCCCACTCGCTGAGGCCGTGCGCGGCGTAGCCGTAGTAATCGGCCAGGGTGGGCGAGGGTGAAAAGCGGTAGTACACGCTGGCCACGTTGAGCAACGTGGCTTCGAGGTGGGTGCTGGTATCGGCCGCCACGAGCGCCTCGTGCGCCTGCAAAAACTGGAAAACGTTTTCCTGCTGCGGATCGCTCCACTGCAAGGCGGGCAGCGCTTGGCGCAGGGCCGCGAAGTCGCGCCGGTCGCCGGGGTGGGGGCGCAGGGTAAAGGCCAGCTCGGGTAGCTCGCGCAGCAGGTAAATCAGCGTATCGGCCAGGGCGGGCAGCTCGTCGAGCAGGTTGCAGGCCACGGCCACCCGGCGCACCTGCGGCGCGGTGTTGCGCTGGGCCAGGAAGGCATCGGCCTTGGGCATGCCTACCAGCGCCACGCAGCCGCGCACGGGGCCGCACTGCCGGTATTTGTCTAGCGCGTCCTGGCCTTCGAGTAGGCTGAGCTCGAAGCCCAGGGGCGGGAAATTGGTACTCACGCTGGCGTGCTGTACGTAGGCCGTGGGTACGCCCTCGGCGCGGCAGGCCAGCAGCAGGGCGCGGGCGTCGTCGTTGTGGTCGTTGGCAAACACCACGGCCCGCGGGCGGTAGTGGCGCAGCGCCCGCCGGTACACCTCGTAGTAGCCGACGGCGTAGAAAATCAAATCGAAAAAGCGGAGCGCCCGGCCGCCGACCAGTCGGTACAGGCCCAGCAGCGCCGCCGGGTACTGCCAGTAGTACAAAATTTTACGCCGCAGCGAAAGCCGATTGACCAGCTGGCCGTAGCGCCCGATATTCTTACCCTGCCCCGCCACCAGCACCGCGTCGGTGCGGCCCTCTCTGATAAAGCTGAGCGCGTCGTAGTTATTGGCACTCACCACGTAGAGCCACACCGCGCCGCGCAGCTGCTCCGGGTTGCGCGGCGGCTGAAACAGGTGTCCTACTAGCCGCAAGGCCGCGTAGGCGACCACCCGAGCCAGACGCCGGAGCGGGTTGAGTGGGGAAATGCCGTCGAGTGCCGAAG
>CAJYVK010000259.1 GCA_913778455.1 uncultured Hymenobacter sp.
CATCTTCGCCCGGCAGGCGGTGCAGCTCGGCAGCCTGCTCATCAATGCCGACGAGGTCGATGGGCTGCAATGGCACATCTTCGCCAGCTACCTCGAAATTCTGGCCCAGCAGGGCATCGTGGACCCCGAGAAAATTGAAGATTTTCAAGCCTCCTGGAAAGACCCCGACGAGTTTTGCTGCCTGCTGGTAGTGGATGAAGAGTTTACTAATTTTGTGTATATCCCCTATCCCGAAGACTGACCGCAGATTTAACGGATTAAACGGATTGCGCAGATACGTCCGCCAGCTTGCGGCGGGCTGACTATTCGGATGGACTCTCCAACGTAAAAAGGCTACCCACATGGGTAGCCTTTTCTTTTGGAGAGTCCATCCGAGTAGTCAGCCTGCCGCAAGCTGGCGGACGTATCTGCGCAATCCGTTTAATCCGTTAAATCTGCGGTCAGTCTTCGGGGTAGGGGATGTACACGAAATTGGTAAACTCCTCATCCACTACCAGCAGGCAGCAAAATTCATCAGGGTCTTTCCAGGATGCTTGAAAATCTTCAATTTTCTCGGGGTCCACGATGCCCTGTTGGGCCAGAATTTCGAGGTAGCTGGCGAAGATGTGCCATTGCAGCCCATCGACCTCGTCGGCATTGATGAGCAGGCTGCCGAGCTGCACCGCTTGCCGAGCGAAGATGAACACCGGGTACTTCGAAATCTCGCGCTTGCGAATCTGGTACGAGGCTTCCTTGAGCGTGTCGGACACGGTAGCAAAATCCTTGGTAATCGTGCCCAGGTATTTGCCGTTGAGTTCGGGATCGTTGAAGTAGTCCATTGTATTTACTTTGCTGGCAGGATATCAGCCGCTATTATGACTTGGGAAATTCATTCTTACGAAGGTGCTGGACAAATTTTATTTGGGGCAGCGCAAGAAGGTATTCGTAAGCTTTTCGACGAAATGCCCGATGAGTTTGAAAGAGGAGGCACCGAGCTAACGGACTATTTTCAAGTAGCAGGAGTTTTTGTTATCTACGATGAAAATAGAAGCTGTGTAGCAGTTGAGTTTACCTCGCCAGCTGTAGTGAGTTGGCAAGGTAAAAGGTTATTTCCGGCCCCATTAGGCGAAGTACTTAACTTGATGCGTAAGCAAGACGAAGAATTAGAGGAAGATGAAAGTGGCTTCACTTCTCATAAGAATGGGGTTGGTTGCTATACGGAAGATATTGAAGCCCTGAAAGAACCGGCTGAAACCATTATTTGCTTTCGGGCCGGATACTACGACGAAGTAGCTTAATTACTTCAGCTCCAGCAGCACCACATTCTCCACGTGGTGGGTGTGCGGGAACATATCCACCGGCTGCACGCGGGTCACTTTGTACACCTCGTCGAGCAATTCCAGGTCGCGGGCCTGGGTGGCGGGGTTGCAGCTGATGTACACGACGCGGGGCGTGCGCAGGGCCACGAGGCGCTTCACCACGTCTTCGTGCATGCCGGCGCGGGGTGGGTCGGTGATGATGACGTCGGGGTGGCCGTGGTGGCTGGTGAAGTCCTCGGTGAGCAGATCCTTCATGTCGCCGGCGAAGAACTCGGTGTTGGTCACGCCGTTGATGTCGGAGTTGACGCGGGCGTCGGCCACGGCCTGCTCCACGTACTCGATGCCGATGACGCGCTGGGCTTGGCGGGCCACGAAGTTGGCGATGGTGCCGGCGCCGGTGTAGAGGTCGTACACGAGGTCGGTGGGCTTGATTTCGGCAAACTCGCGGGCCACCTTGTACAGGTTGTAGGCCCCGGCCGAGTTGGTCTGGTAAAACGACTTGGGGCCGATGCGGAATCGCAGGCCTTCCATCTCCTCCTCGATGTAGGGCTTGCCCTTGTAGCACACCACTTCGAGGTCGTGGAAGGTCTCGTTGCCCTTGTCGTTGAGCACGTAGTTGAGCGAGGTAATCTGCGGAAACTTCGCGTACACCGCGTCGAGCAGCGGCTCGATGGCCTGGTGCTGGCGGTAGCACTGCAAAATCACCATCAGCTCGCCGGTGCTTTCGGCGGTGCGGATGATGAGGTTGCGCAGCAGCCCGGTTTGCTTGATGATGTTGCCGAAGCGCAGCATGTTCTCCCGCGCGTAGTCGCGGATAAAGAGGCGAATTTCATTGCTCGGCTCGGGCTGCAAGTGGCAGTGCTCCACGTCGATAATCTTGTCGAAGCGGCCCGGCGTGTGGAAGCCCAGCACCCGGCGGTCGTACTGCGCGGTCTCGTCCTTGATCTGCTCCTCGGTGAGCCAGCCCATGAAGCTGAAGGTGTATTCGAGCTTGTTGCGGTAGTAGGTGCGCTCGGGCGAGGACAGGATGCGCTGCACCTCGGGAATCTCGACCTTGCCGATGCGCTGCAAGGTATCGACCACCTGCTGGTGCTTGTAGTTGAGCTGGGCGTCGTAGCTGATGTGCTGCCACTTGCAGCCGCCGCAGGTGCCAAAGTGCTGGCAGAAAGGCGTAGTGCGCAGCTCGGAATATTTGTGGTACTTGGTGGGCGTGGCCTCCAAAAACCGCTTGTGGGCCTTGCTGATGCGCAGGTCCACCACGTCGCCGGGGGCTACTTGGTTGACGAACACCACGAGATTATTGATGCGAACCAGGCATTTGCCTTCGGCCACCATGTCTTGAATCTCGACGTTGAGGAGGGCTTCGGGCGGAATAGAATTGGCGAGCTTGGTGGCTTTGCTGGGCATAAAACTTTTGGCAATTAGGGCTGCAAAGTTACGGCCTAGCTATGCCTACCCGGCTGCGCTGCCTAATTCAGGTAAGGGTCCATGATGCCCTGCGGACTATAGCGCTGATACCGCCAGAACTGTGCAGGGTTAATACTACCCGCGAATGAATTGCTGTATACTATTACCTGCTGCGAACGCGTGCCCTCTTTACGGTGATGCAGCAGCCGCGCTCGCAGCCGCGTCGGAAATTCACCTGTATACGCGGGTACCGTTAATTGCCAATACTGGCTGGGGGCCAGAAAAACCTGGTGATAACTATTGCCGCACCAACTGCTGGGCGAGTATTCAATATCGCGCCACTGACCTTGTTTGTCTTGCGCCTGTATGGTGAGTGATAAGCTGCTATTCTGTACGTCAAATACTACGGTGTCGGCGGTAGTGTTCGCGATGGTGAGCTCGTGGCCGTGGTAGCGCTTACCAAATGTGCCTGGCGTAGCCCGCTGGGATACCTGCACCCCGAGGGTATGCGCGATAAAGGAGCGGGTACCAATAGGCTTAGACTGATTGTCTGACTCTCCCCAGCCACCAGCGCCAGCGTAGCGTCGTAGTGGTACTGAAGCCACCGGGTAGCTAGCGCGCCGCATAAAATCCAGGTTGAGTGGCATGCTGAGCATGGGCTTGGCCCGCCACACGTAGCGACCCTGCGGCGAAAGATACCCTAGGCGGTCGCCTTCTACCACGGGTAGTAGGCCGTGTTGGTAGCCGGCATAGCTGATGGCTGAGAAGCGCTTGCGGATTAATAAACCCGTACGCCAGTTCCAGAAGCCCATCCTTTGTAAGCTATCAGCTTCGTAGAATAAGAGTAGGTCGCCAGCTTGCTCAGGAGAGTTGCAAAGCAGCGGTTCCGCCAGGCGGCGTATTACCCGACCGGTGCTATCTAATGCGGCATACCCTTCCTCATTCGCCAACTTTACCACTTCAGCGCCGTTGGCAAAAGCGGGGGCGGCATCGTAGTCGCCGGGTCGCAAGAGGTCCTGCACCGCTACTGTCGATAAGCGGCGTCCTGTTTTATCTATTAGGTACCAGTCATTATCCTTCTCCCGTGCCCAGGCACGGCCACGGTAAAAATTAGTTAGCCGTTGCAAGCGACGGTTGTGAAATAATACGCGTCCCCGCTGGTCAACGACTGCTAAGTAGCTATTGTCTAGATTGGCCGCGCCACCATCTTTACTAATGTGTACGCGCACTACCCCATCGGCAAATTCGGCTTCACTATAGTCGGCAAACTCTTGGTTGCTGGGTAGGCGTGCCAAGATTCTGCCAGTCGTGTCGATGATGCACTGGGTCTCCATATCAGCGCCGGCCTGGTAACGCGAGGCAGTTGCCAGGCCATTGTGGAAAGTTGAAATGGAGCTGAATTGGTAATAAGGAACAACCAATTTTCCGCGAGCGTTAAGTGCGCCAACGGCTTCGGTGAGCAGGTTTCCTTCCCGGTCGCGGAGCGTTGTGGTGTCCTGCACTACAATACGGTTGCTGCTTAGCTGCCCAATGCGCTCGAATGTATGTGGGTTTAATAGCTTGCCGGTAGTAGCCAAAATTTGGCGATTATGCGGGGGAAGTAAACCCACCCACAAGCCACCACCGTCTAGGCCGGGCTGCCACTCCAACTCTTGGTAAGGGGCGGCGAGTGGTACCAGGTGGCCCAGGCGGTCGAGAAGCTGCGGGATACTGTCTTGCTGTACTACTGCTAGCCCGTGGTGGAAGGGCGACGCATAGCCGTAGGATTGAGCCAGTACCAACCGGCCAGTGCCATCTATAAAGCCGTAATGGCCAGCCTCTCGTACCGGTGCCAAGCCCTCGGCAAATTCCTGCACCTGCGCAAACCGGGGCGCTACCACTACCGTACCCGCCGAGTCAATGAAGCCCCAGTGTCCCTGCTCCACTATCGGAAACAGCGTATCTGCGCGCCGCACGTCGGGCGGCGTGGTACACCCGGCTAGTAGCCAGCTCATGATTGAAAGTGGACCGGCAATTCGTAGCAAGGTGGTAGAAAGTACCATGGCAGCGTTGCCGCCAGCGACCAGCCAGCTGGTAAGGCCCAGCAGGTGTTACGGACTGCTGTCAAAAGTAACTGGCAGGTCGAGCCCGGCCAAGTGTCTGGATTTGCTATTACCTATGTGCAGTAGCCCGGCCGCGCAGCAGGGCTAGCCCCAGCGCGTACACCGCCACCGTGCTCAACAGCAATTGCCCGAGGCCCGCCCAGGCCGCGTCGGTATCGCTGGGGCTGGTAAAAGAGTGGGTAGGCAGCCGGGCGTAATCGGCGTGGGCGAAAGGAGTTTTAGTGAACAAGAAGGGATAATAAAACGCCCGTAGCGCGTCGTGGTAGCGGGTGGCGCTGCGCTGAAAAGCCAAGTGGGCGGGCAGGTCGGTGCCGGCCAGGGCGTTGAGGCTGAGCTGCGTGCTGAGGGCCGGCGACAGCCAGGCCAGCCGCTGGGCCAGGGCATGGCGCTGGGCCTGGCCAGTGGCATAGGCAGTAGCCAGTGGCGCGGCCGATTGGTCGCCCAGGTAGTGGAAGGCATAGTACCAGCGCCACGCGAAGCGCTCGCGAATGGTAGTCGTGTCGCGATACTGCGGGTACTGCGCAAAAAAGCGCTGCATGGTCTCCGTCTTGGGCCGGTCCCAACCGCCGTGAATAGCCTCGCGCTGCTGAATGGCGAGCGCCAGGCCCTGCGGCACCGGCCGGGCGGCGGCCACGTACACGCTCAGCAGGCTGGGTACCAAAACCACCAGCGTAAGCCAGGCCCCCAGCAGCGCCACCGCGTTGAAGGACGAGCTGCGCTGCCAGGCCGTGACCAGCACCACCACCCCGAACCAGAACAGGCAGTACACCCCGCCCAGGGCCAGCCAGAGTCCCACGCGACCGTCGAAAGGCACCCGCGCCCAGGCCAGCCCCACGGCCGAGAGCAGCGCCCCCAGCCCCAGCACTACCGCCAGGCGAAAGGCCAGCTTGGCTACTACCAGCTGCGTGGCGCTCACCGGCTGGGCCAGCAGCAGCGGCAGAATGCCCTGCTCGCGCTCGCTCGACAGTAGATTAAATCCCAGCGCGATAATCAGCAGCGGAAACAAGTAAATCAGCACAAAGGTCAGGTCGAAGTTGCCGCTGAGCGCCTTGGCCGGGTTCACGTTTTCGGAGGCGTAGAGCTGGCCTTGTAAACCCAGCAGGCGCAGTTTGAGGTAGTAGGGATTGACGTCGCGCTGGCCCAGGGCGAGGCTGGCCCAGGCGGTGGGGTGGTGCAGGGCGTAGTTGTGGTGGTAGTAGCCGATTTCGCCCGCCTCGGCGGGGCCGGGGAATTTCTGTTGCAGCTCGGCTACCTGGTGGCGGGCCAGGGCGGGTAGCTCGGCCAGGTGCTGGCGCTGCCGGGCCACTTCGGCCGTGCCGTAATAGATCCCGTAGAGCCCCGCCGCCAGTAGCAGGCCCGTGAGTAGTAGCAGGCCCCGCGAGGCTTTGAAATGAAGGTATTCGTAGTAGAAGAGTAGGCGGAAGAGGGGCATGGGACAGGGCTGACCGTAAGAATGAAGAATTCTTAACTAGGTGGGGTGCAGCAGAGCAGTTTTTAATTCTCAATGTTTAATTCTCACGGTCGGCTCCACTTCTCCCCAAGGCTTTGCGCATCAAGCGCACGGGGGCCGGGGAGGCATCTGACCTTATCCAGTCGCGCTCCGGTCCACCAGCCGCATTCCCAGCCAGCTCAGCCCCAGCACCCAGGCCAGCAGGGCCAGCGCGGGCAGGGCCATTTGCGGCAGCGCCCAGCCCAGCGGCGGGGCCTGATAAGTAAACACCGGAATGGCCCGCCAGGTCGCCGCGTTGAGGCGGCGCTCCTTGTCGCCGTAGCCCATGCGGGCTTGCAGGCCGTTGAGGTGCTGCACGAGCTGGTAGCGGTAGGCTTCGGCGGCTTGCTGAAAGTGCACGTAGTGCGCGAAGTCGGCCCCGGCCAGGCCCATCGACAGCAGCCGGATGGCCTGGTAGGGATTAAGCAGGCTGGCCCAGGTGGAAAGGGCATTCTGGCGCTCGTAGGTGCGGGTGAGGGCGGCGAAATGCTGCTGATACACTCGGCTTGAATACGCTTCGCCTTCGGCCATCGTCACGCCGGCCACGCTCACGGGCAGGTCCTTTTCTTCGGTAACGCCGTATTTTTTGAACAAAGCGGCTTTGAGGGCCGCCGCCCGCTGGTCCTGCGGGTCGTGGCCGTTGATGCCGTGCTGGGCTTCCTCGTGCACGGCGGCGTCGAGCTGGGCCTTGGTGATGGCCGGAAAGAGCCCCGCGCCCAGGTTGGCGGTAGCTTTGGGCAGGATGAGGCAGCCCAGCATCCAGCAGCCCAGCAGCGTCACGAGGGCCGCCCGCGACTGGCTGGCCCGCGCCGATACCACCACCGCGCCCACGATGACGACGAAGAAATAGCCCGCGTAGCCCAGCCCGAATAGAGTCAGCCGCAGCCAGCGGTCGGTACCCTCGGCCGCCGCTTCGCCGCTGAGTAGCAGCAAGCTGGCCAGCACCAGTGCGGGCACTACCACCAAGGCCACTGCCCAGCCGTAGCCGGTAATTTTGCCCCAGGCCACTTGCCGCAGCGTAGTGCCCTGGCTCAGCAGCAGGCGCAGCGTGCCGGCTTCGCGCTCCTCCGTAAAAGCGCCGAAGCACAAAAAAATCAGCAGCAGCGGCACCAAGGTTTGCAGCACGAACGCCACCGATAGCTCGCCAAACCGAATGAGTGAGCCCGCCTGCTGGGCGGGACTAAAGTTGACGCTATTCTGCTGATGTGCTTCCAGGTACACCACCGCGCCGGTAAACGAGTCGAGCCCGCTGTCCAAAAAGCTAAGCGCGGCCCGGGGCCGAAACGCAAACGTACCGTAGTGCGCCACCCGGTGCGGGTGCCGCCCCGGCTGGTGGTGAAACTGCTCATTCACCTGCTGCTGGGCCAGGGCGCGCTCAGCCTGCAAGGTGGCGTAGCCGCGCCGACCCACCAGCGTAGCGGCCAGCAGCAGGGCCAGCAGCAACAGGCTCAGCACCGCGAAGCGACGGTCGCGCAGGGTGCTGAGAAATTCCTTTTGGGCAATGCTTCGAACCATTTTTTTTTAGCTGTTAGCCTTTAGCTGCTAGCTATTAGCTTTTTCTGAATAGCTGGACGATAAACTAGCGCGATTTCCGATTCGCGTACTATTCTGGCTGCCCAGGCGGGGGGACCTCCCCCCCCGGCCCCCTCTCCTTGGGGAGAGGGGGAGCCTGACGCCAGTGGACGTAAGCTCACGTCAGTAATCGGTCGGCTCCCCATCTCCCCAAGGAGAGGGGGCTGGGGGGGGGAGGTCCCCCCGCCTGGGCAGCCAGAAGAGTACATGACCCAAAAGCTCCACTAGACATAAATAATAGGAGTGCGTTTCTTCACTACTCACTACTCACTACTCACTACTCACTACTCACTGCATATGAGTAAGGTAAAGTTGCTCTAATTCATTGGCATTAAGCTCAGTAGTAGGGCGCACGTCCACCAACTCGCCCTCGCGCATGATGCCCACCCGCGTGCCTACTTCCTTGGCCCGGAAGATGTCGTGCGTAGCCATGAACACGGCCGTGCCCTGGCCGCTGAGCTGTTGCAGCAGCTCCGAAAACTCGTTCGACGCCTTGGGGTCGAGGCCGGAGGTGGGCTCGTCGAGCAGCAGTACCTGCGCCCGCTTGGCTACGGCGCTGGCGATGCCCACCTTCTGGCGCATGCCCTTGGAGTAGGTGCCCACCCGGCGGCTGGCGGCTTCGGGTGGTAGGCCCGCCTGGGTGAGGTAAGCCCGTAGCTCGCTTTCCGAATACTTAAACCCAGCCAGGCTGCTCAGCAGAGCCAGGTTTTCGAGCCCCGTGAGGTGGGGGTACAGCAGTACGTTCTCAGGGATGTAGGCTAGGTGCCGCTTGATGTCGAGCGGGTAGCGGGCCACCTCCAGCCCGTTGATAAACGCCGCCCCCGCCGTGGGCGCAATGAATCCTAGGAAGAGGTTAATAGTCGTGGATTTACCAGCCCCGTTCTGGACCAGTAGGCAAAATACCTCACCGGGTGCCAGTTGGAGGTTCAGATTCTTGAGCGCCAGCTTGCCGGGGTACTCCTTGCGCAAATCGCGGGCTTCGAGGATGGGGGGCATGAGGGGTAGGGTAGGAGGGTAGGGGGGTAGGAGGGTAAAGGGGTAAGGGGGAATGAGCCTTTGGGCTCGACTGTCGGGGTTGAAAGGCCATTTCACCTCCTACCACCTTACCCTCCTACCCTCCTAAACTTTAAAAAGAATACCCCAGCGTAGCCATGTAATTACGCGGCGCGCCGGGGCTGGCGCGGAAGTAGTCGTACCCGCCCACGAAGTAGTACTTGTCAAACAGGTTGTTGACGTTGACGTGGAAGTTGAAGCGGTTGATGGTATAAAACAGCGCCACGTCGGCCACGGCGTAGCCGGGCCAGTAGGCCCACTCGTCGGGGCCGCCGTCGAGGGGCGCTACTTGGTTTTCAAAGCGGCGGCGGGCTACGAAGTTGCCGCCCACGGCCAGGCCCAGGCCGCGCAGGCTAGGGGTGAGGAAGGTGTACTTGGCCCATAGGCCACCCGAGTTTTGGGGAGCGTTGGCCAGGGGCATGCCTTTTTCGGCGGCCAGGTCGGCCTCCGTTACCTCGGTGTGGTTGAAGGCGTAGTTGGCATTCAGGCTGAAATTGGGCAGGATGTTGCCGGTCAACTCCACTTCCACGCCCCGCGAGCGGGCCTGGTTTTGGCGGTAGATGGCTGCCCCGGCCGCCGTGAGCGAGCCGGTGGCTACGAGCTGGTTGCGGCGCTCAATCTGGTAGGCGGCCAGGGTGGCAAACAGCATCTTGTTGAAAAACTCGCCCTTCAAGCCGGTTTCGAGCTGGTAGCTGGTTTCGGGGCTGAACGGCTCGCTGCGCCCGTAGCGCTCGGGAAAGCGGATCAGCTCGGGCCGCAGCGGCCGGAAGCCCGCGCTGTAGCTGGCAAAGTAATTCAGGTTCTCGCGCAGCGCGTAGGTGAGGCCGGCGCGGGGCAAAAACTTGCGCTGCGGAATGGTCGTCGAGCCGTCGCCGTAGTCGCGCTCGTCGGCAAACAGCTCGTAGCGTGCCCCCAGCAGCAGGCCCAGGCGCGGCGAGACCTCAATTTGGTCCTGCACGTACAGGCCCGTGGTGTGGTACACCGCATTGATGTAGTCGATGAAAAACTGCGGCGTGGCCCGGCGTACGTACTTGGTGGGGTCCTGAATCTCGTAGGTCGGCTTGTTGAGGTCAAATTGCAGCGGCACTACGCGCTGGCTCACCACGCCGCCCGTCACGCTGGTCACCACCTTCTGGCGGGCCTCAAACATGGTGCTTTCCTTGTCGGTGTTGAAGCGAATGAAGTCGGCCCCCGCCACAAATTTGTGGTTGATGGCTCCCGTGGCGCGGCTGGCCACGAAGTAGGCCGACAGGTTCTTGGTGTACTCCTCGGCGCGGCGGTCGAAGTAGCGCAGGTTCATAATCGAATTGCGCGGCTTGCTGGCGTCCGAGTTATCGTAGCTGTTAAGCGTGCGGTGCTCGCTCAGGGCTTCGTTGTAGGTGAAATCCAGGTACGAGGCATTGAACGAGAGCCAACTGTTGAATTTGTGATTCAGCGAGGCGTTGAAGTAGTACGTGGTCGTGCGCAGGTAATCGCTGGGCTGGCTTAGCGTAAAGGAGCGCGGCACGCCGTACAGGTCGTTGCTCTTGATGGGCAGGCCGCGGTCGAGGTAGCCGTCGACGTGCGTATACACCAGCTCGGCGTTGAGCGTCGTCTTGTCGGTTACCAGGAACGTCACCGTGGGCGCCAGCATGAGCGACTTCGAGTCGTTGACGTCGCGGAAGGAGTTGGTTTTCTCGTAGCCCGCGTTGAAGCGGTAGAGCACGTTTTGCTTGTCGTTGAGCGGCCCGGTGAAGTCGGCCGTGGCCCGCATGGTATTGAAGCTGCCGGTCGAAAACGTGACGGCCTGGCGAGCGTCGGCCAGCGGCTTCTTGGTCACCATGTTGATGGTGCCGCCGGGGTTGATGTCGCCAAACAGCGCCGCGCCCGGCCCTTTCAGCACCTCCACACGCTCCAGGTTCACGGTGAGTGGAGCCTGCACGAAGGCATTGCCGAAGCTGAAGCCTGAGCGCAGCCCGTTCAGCAGCCGAAAGCCGCTCTCGTAGCCGTTACGGAAGCCGCGAATAGTAAAGTCGTCGTAGTGAGAATATTGGGCCACACCAGCCACGTTCTTCACCACGTCGGTGAGGCGGTAAGCCTGGCGGTCGTCCATCAGCTCCTTGGTTACGGTCGAGATGGACTGCGGCACGTCAATCAAGTCCGTGGCCGTGCGCGTGCCCACGAAGCTGTAGTCGCTCTTGTACGTCGTTTCCTTGCGCCCCAGCACTTCCACTTCCTGAATGGCATTGGAGCTGGGGGCCAGCGTAAACTCAACGGTAACAGTGGGCTGCTCCGCGCTCAGCGAGAAGGATTTGCGCCCCTCGGCGTGGCTCAGGCTGCGCGTGATGAGCACGTAGTCGCCCAGCGGCAGCTTGTCGAGCACGAAGCGCCCGCCGGCATCGGTGAGCGTAGCGAAGCGGCCCGAGGCGTCTACCACCGACACGCCTTCCAAGCCCTGGCCCGCTGGCCCGGCTACGCGCCCGCTGGCCCGCCCCAGACTCTGGGCCAGGGCCGAAGTAGAAAGCAGAAGTAGATAAAAAAGCAGGAGGCGCGGCATCGTAGAAATAAGAAGTGGTGACAAGCTTTGCAACTTTGTAGCGGATGGTTGGGGCTTAGCCGGCTTCTTAAGCTCTTAGCGCCATTACTCAACCCCAAGCAGTAAACCGAATCGGCAGAATATGCTTAGCAAAGGTAGGGAAGGATGAGTTTTTAATGAAACTTCGTTGCATAAATGGCTAAGATGATTTTTTGCTTACGCCAGCTATAAGTGAATCATAGTTGCAAATAGTATGTGGTACGCTTGGTGTGACTTGGGGCGAATAGACCGCAAAAAGCCCCACCGCCGACCTGGATATACCAAGGCTGGCGGTGGGGCCGAAGAGGCGCAAGTAAGGGCCAGTGACAGCGCGGCGATAAACAGCAGAAGGATTTAGCGCCCTACCCTCAGCTTATCTTTTTCCCGTCCGTCATGCTGAGCTTGCGAAGCATCTTCTCACGTCCGAACAAGCTGCCCAAACCTGATAAGATGCTTCGCAAGCTCAGCATGACGGCTGGGGAAGGGATGAGAGGGCAGATGATTAATTAGCTCAGTAAAGCAAACTGCCCTAAAACTGAAAGTAGATAAACGGCTGGATCTCCGCCGATTTAACCTGAATAACCAGCCAGATAACCACCGTGATAAGTACC
>CAJYVK010000260.1 GCA_913778455.1 uncultured Hymenobacter sp.
TGATGCGTCGCGTGCTCGACGAACGCGCCAGGTACGGCGTATAGACCAGGCCCGGCATTACGCCATGCTGGGCCAGCAGGGCATTGGCGCGGTCGAGTACATCGCCCAGGCGCTCCAGTACCTCCACCGCTCCCTGGGCCACCCGGCCCGAGCCCGTCACGGCTATCTTAATGGGCGGCAAGCGCTTGACCTTGAAAAATTCCTCCTGCATATCCTCCATATCCACGCACTGCCAGGCCGGCTTGAGGCGGAACAGCCCGTGCTTGCGGCCGTAGGTGAGCAGGCCATTGTAGGCCCCCACGATGCCGGCCCAGTGCCCGAAGGCCACCACCCGCTCGCCGGCCGCGTTGGTCAGCAGCTCGTAATCGATGAGGGTAATTTTCTCGCGCAGCACGGTGCGCAGCAGCTCGCGGTTGGCGGGCTGCTGCTTGATGGTGTGCGAGAAAAAGCAGTAGGTTTTACCGGGCAGCAGCTCGGCCACGGGCACTTCCTTCACGCCCAGCAGCACGTCGCAGGCCGCCAGGTCATTGCTTACTTCCAGGCCGAGGTCGCGGTATTCCTGGTCGCTGAAGGCCCGGTGCGGGCTGGGCTGCACGCGCACGCGCACGTTGGGGTAGGTTTCTTGCAACTCAACGCATTTCTTGGGCGTGAGGGCCACGCGGCGGTCGGGCGGAGTTTTACCTTCGCGGATAAGGCCGATGAGGAGAGACATAAAGCGCGCTGGGGGGAAGATGACGGGCAAAGCTATTGGTTTTGTGCCACGCCTTGGCTGGCTTTGCTCGCCGGTCATTTACTGCTACCCCTAAGCCATTGGGTAGTAGCCCACAGCGCGGACCACGGGGAGTACTTGCCTTCGCCGCACCCCGGCTCCTTTCTGACTTTTCCTTTCATATGCGTCATCACTACTTCTTCCCTATCCGCCCCTGGCATCCGAGACTTGCCTCCTGGCTGGGCCGGACGCTGCTGGCTGGCTCGCTACTCGCTCCTCAGGCCGCGCCTGCCCAGCGCTACCTCGAAGCCCTGAACCGCGGCGTAGTAGCCGTGCGCACCGACCGCGACGCGGTGTACGTGGGCTGGCGCGTGCTGGGCACAGACCCCAGTGGGCTGGCCTTCAACGTCTATCGGGGCTCCACCAGGGTGAATACTGCGCCCATTACCGGGGCTACCAACCTCATCGACGCTACTGCTACCGACGCCACCTACACCGTGCGCCCGGTGCTCAACGGGGTGGAGCAGGCCGCTTCCGAGCAAGCCGGCGTGTGGGCGCAGCAGTACCTGAGCATCCAGCTGCAAGTGCCGGCCGGCGGCACCACGCCCAGCGGCGAGGCGTACACCTACTCGCCCAACGACGCCAGCGTGGGCGACGTGGACGGCGACGGCCAGTACGAGATTATTCTCAAGTGGAACCCATCCAACGCCAAGGACAACTCGCAGAGCGGCTACACCGGCAACGTGTACCTCGACGCCTACCGGCTCGACGGCACCCGGCTCTGGCGCATCGACCTGGGACGCAACGTCCGGGCTGGGGCGCACTACACGCAGTTTATGGTGTACGACCTCGACAGCGACGGCAAGGCCGAGGTAGCCTGCAAAACGGCCGATGGCACCGTGGACGGCCAGGGCAAGGTAATCGGGAGCGCCACGGCCGACTACCGCACCCCCAACGGCTACATCCTGAGCGGGCCGGAGTTTCTGACCATCTTCGACGGCCAGACCGGGACCGCGCTGGCCAGCACCGATTTCGTACCCGCCCGGGGCGCGGTGGCGAGCTGGGGCGATGCCTACGGCAACCGCGTTGACCGCTTCGTGGCTACGGTAGCCTACCTCGACGGCCAGCGGCCCAGCCTGATCATGGGGCGGGGCTACTACACCCGGCTAGTACGCACGGCCTGGGACTGGCGCGGCGGCCGGCTGACCCGCCGCTGGACGTTCGACAGCAACGCCCCCGGCAACGGAGCCTACGCCGGCCAGGGCAACCACCAGCTGACGGTGGGCGACGTGGACGGCGACGGCCGCGACGAGGTAGTGAACGGGGCCAGTGCCCTCGACGACGACGGCACCGGCCTCTACGCCAACGGCCTGGGCCACGGCGACGCCCTGCACCTGAGCGACCTCGACCCCAGCCGCCCCGGCCAGGAAGTGTGGCAGTGCCACGAAGACCCCAAAGCCTACGGCCCGTACGGCCTCGAATTTCGGGACGCCCGCACCGGCCGGCCGCTCTGGGGCGTGCCGGGCAGCGGCGACGTGGGCCGCGCCCTGACCGCCGACATCGACCCGCGCTACCCCGGCTGCGAGTGCTGGGGCAGCACGGGCGGCCTCTACTCCTGCCAGGGCGTGCAAATCAGCCCCAACCGGCCCACGGTCAACTTCGCCGTGTGGTGGGACGGCGACCTCAGCCGCGAGCTGCTCGACGGCACCAAGCTCGATAAGTGGAACCCCGCGACCGGGACGGCCAGCCGGCTCCTGTCGCTGCACGAGGTCGCCCCGGTGGCAGCCAACAACTCGACCAAAGCCAACCCCTGCCTCACGGCCGACCTGCTCGGCGACTGGCGCGAGGAGCTGCTGTTTCGCACCGCCGACAATACCCGGCTGATTCTGTTTACCACTACCATTCCCACCACCGAGCGCCTGGGCACCCTCATGCACGACGCGCAGTACCGGCTGGCCATCGCCCAGCAAAACTCGGCCTACAACCAGCCGCCGCACCCCAGCTTTTTCCTGGGCACCGGCATGAGCACCCCGCCCCGGCCCCGCATCCGGCTGGCCGGTGGCCCGGCGGCAGCAACCTCAGAAGCCAGCCCCCACCCCAGAGCGCAGCGCCGGCCCCCTACCGGGGCCAGCCGCGGGCGAACGGGCCACTTACCGCGAAAATAACGGATTAATTCAGTATCTACCAGCGCCCAGCGCTAAACCAACGCAGCGCCTGGCGGTCCCGGCTCCGCCCCTTCTTTTAGCGCAATACCCGAATTATCCCCCGTTGGCCTGCCAGCGCCGCATTAAACCGGGCGTACCTTTGTTACGGAAAAAGTTGCCCCCTTCTCTCCTCCTCCAGCCCACGTTTATGTCGTTTAGATTCAAGCCCGCCGACGTGTTTGAAACCCGCCACAACGCGCCCGACCCCGCCAGCCAGCAAGCCATGCTGCAAGCGGTAGGTGCGGCCGACCTGGCTCAGCTCATCGCCGAAACGGTGCCCGCCGCCATTCGCCTGCCCGAGGCCCTCGCACTGCCGCCCGCCCTCAGCGAGCGGCAGTTTTTGAAACGGTTCAAGCAGATTGCCAGCCAGAACAAGGTGTACAAGAGCTACATCGGCCTGGGCTACCACGACACCACGCTGCCGCCGGTTATTCAGCGTAACATTCTGGAAAACCCCGGTTGGTACACGGCCTACACGCCCTACCAGGCCGAGATTGCCCAGGGTCGCCTGGAGGCACTCATCAATTACCAAACGATGGTGATTGACCTCACCGGCCTGCCCATCGCCAACGCCAGCCTGCTCGACGAGGCTACCGCCGCCGCCGAGGCCCTGCACCTGCTGCACTCGCAAACCAAGAAGAAAAACGCCACCAAGTTTTTCGTATCGGAGCAGGTGCTGCCCCAGACCATCGACGTGCTGCGCACCCGCGCCACGCCGCTGGGCATTGAGTTGGTAATCGGCGACCACCGCACGGCCGACCTCACCGACGAGGCGCTGTTCGGGGCCATCGTGCAGTACCCCGGCGCCAACGGCACGGTGTTCGACTACCAGGAATTTATCGACAACGCGCACGCCAACAACCTGTTTGTGGTGATGGCCGCCGACCTGCTGGCCCTCACCCTGCTCACCTCGCCCGGCGAGCTGGGCGCGGATATCTGCGTGGGCTCGTCGCAGCGCTTCGGCGTGCCGATGGGCTTTGGCGGGCCGCACGCGGGCTTCTTCTCGTGCAAAGACCAGTTTAAGCGCGTCATTCCGGGCCGCATTATCGGGCAGAGCGTGGACGCGGCCGGCAACAAGGCTTACCGCATGGCCCTGCAAACCCGCGAGCAGCACATCCGCCGCGAAAAGGCCACCTCCAACATCTGCACCGCGCAGGTGCTGCTGAGTGTGCTGGCGGGCATGTACGCCGTGTACCACGGCCCCACGGGCATCCGGCAGTTTGCCGTGAACACCCACCTGTTTGCCCAAATCCTGGAGGCCGAGCTGAAGGCGCTGGGCGTGGAGCAGCTCAACAGCCACTACTTCGACACCCTGAGCCTGCGCCTCGAAAGCCACGAGATGCAGCAGGCCCTGAAACAGGAAGCCGAAGCCGCCGGCATCAACTTCCGCTACTACGAGGAGACGCTGGTGGGCATCAGCCTGCACCAGAACGTGGAGTTTGACGACGTGCGCGACATCGTGGACATCTTCGCCAAGGTGCTGGGCAAGGAAGTAGCCACCCCGGCCGCCCCCACCGCCGAGGCCGAGCTCACGCTGACCTGGCCCGCCAGCCTGCAACGCAGCAGCGAGTACCTCACGCACCCCGTCTTCAACACCCACCACGCCGAGCACGAGCTGCTGCGCTACATGAAGCAGCTCGAAAACAAGGACCTGAGCCTCGCGCACAGCATGATCCCGCTGGGCTCGTGCACCATGAAGCTCAACGCCACGGCCGAGATGATCCCGGTGACCTGGCCCGAAATCGGCCAGTTGCACCCCTTCGCCCCGGCCGACCAGACGGTGGGCTACCAGCAGATTATCCGCGACCTACAAGCCTGGCTGTGCGAGGTAACCGGCTTCGCCGCCGTGAGCCTCCAGCCCAACTCGGGTGCCAACGGCGAGTACGCCGGCCTGCTGGCCATCCGTGGCTACCACGAAGGGCGCGGCGAAGGCCACCGCACGGTTGCCCTTATCCCAGCCTCGGCCCACGGCACCAACCCCGCTTCGGCCGTGATGGCTGGCATGCAGGTAGTGGTGGTGAAGAGCACCGACGAAGGCAACGTGGACATGGACGACCTGCGCGCCAAAATCGCCCAGCACGCCGACCGCCTGAGCTGCCTCATGGTGACCTACCCCAGCACGCACGGCGTGTACGAGGAAACCATCATCGAAATCTGCGAGCTCATCCACCAAGCCGGCGGCCGGGTGTACATGGACGGTGCCAACATGAACGCCCAGGTGGGCCTCACCTCGCCCGCCAGCATCGGGGCCGATGTGTGCCACCTCAACCTGCACAAGACCTTCTGCATCCCGCACGGCGGCGGCGGTCCCGGCGTAGGCCCCATCGGCGTGGTCGAAGACCTCATCCCCTACCTGCCCGGCCACGCCGTGGTGCCGGTAGAGGGCCGCACGAGCGGGGCCGTATCGGCCGCGCCGTACGGCTCGGCCAGCATCCTGCCCATCAGCTACGCCTACATTTCGATGATGGGCGGCGCGGGCATCACCCGCGCCACCGAGTTGGCTATTCTGAACGCCAACTACATCAAGGCCCGCCTCGAAGCCCACTACCCGGTGCTCTACACCGGCAGCCAGGGCCGCTGCGCCCACGAGATGATTCTCGACTGCCGCCACTTCAAAAAGGCCGGGATTGAAGTCGAAGACATCGCCAAGCGCCTGATGGACTACGGTTTCCACGCACCCACGGTGAGCTTCCCGGTAGCCGGTACGCTGATGGTGGAGCCCACCGAAAGCGAAAGCAAGGAAGAGCTCGACCGCTTCTGCGACGCCATGATTGCCATCCGCCAGGAAATTGCCGAGGTGGAAGCCGGCCGCGCCGATGCCAAGGACAACATCCTCAAGCACGCCCCGCACACCGCCGCCGTGGTGCTGGCCGCGGAGTGGACGCGCCCCTACTCCCGCGAGCAGGCCGTATACCCGCTGCCCTACGTGCGCGCCGCCAAGTTCTGGCCCACCGTGAGCCGCATCGACTCGGCCTACGGCGACCGTAACCTCATCTGCTCCTGCACCCCGCTGGAAGCCTACGCCGACGAGCCCGAGCACCTGGTCTCGACCGATAAAGGCCCGTCGTACTAAACGCAAAGAAATGGTTGTCATGCTGAGCTTGCGAAGCATGGCAACCGTTTCTTTGAACGCAATACCGCCGCCCAATCTGCGTTAAACCTGCGCGGGCAGTCACCATCCAACGCACGCCAGACCGAGCTCGCCCACGCACTTGGTCTGGCGTGTTGGCGTTTGGTAGCTTGGCTAAGGAAACTAGTCGGCTTGCCTACTTTTTTTGGAACATTGGCCCAGCCGCCGGCGTTAAGTCAGCACCTTCGCTCCTGCGAATTATTCCCTTAATTTTTAGCCTTATGAACCGCATCACTCGTTTTCTGGCCCGCCCGGCCGCCCTGGCGGTCATGGGCCTGGCGCTGGCCCTTGGGGCCACCTCCTGCGCCACCTCGGCCAACGTTGCCGCCACCAGCGACTTCGACCACGCCGTTAATTTCCGCGCTTACAAAACCTGGGCCTGGTATCCTAAGCAGGCCAACGATACCGAAGGCGGCCCGGCCCGCGGCTACGAGTCGTTTACCGACCAGCGCATCCGCGACGCCGTGACCAAAGACCTCACGGCCAAGGGCCTGACCGAAGTAGCCAACAACGCCAGCCCCGACGTGTACGTGGCTTACAGCGTGCGCGTGGAGAACAAGCAGCAGATTGCCGGCGGCTATCCCTACGGGGGCTACCCCTACTACGGCTACGGCTATGGCTTCGGGGGCTACCCCTACGGTGGTGCCCGGGCTTACAACTACAAGGCGGGTACGGTCATCATCGACATCGTGGACGCCAAGCGCAAGGAGCTCGCCTGGCGCGGCACGGGCCAGGCCCAGCTCGACAACAACAGCATTTCGGAGGAAGAAACCTACCGCATCGTGAACACAGTGATGGGCAACTATCCCCCCACCGACCAGCGCCGCCAGGCAATTCGCTAGTGGTTTGCCAGTAAAAAGCCCCGCCAATTGGCGGGGCTTTTCTTTTTAGGCAGAGCAGGGCTAGCTACTACACCGGCACGTTGACGTGGCGCTCGGCGTGGTACGAGGAGCGCACCAGCGGGCCGCTCTCCACGTACTTGAGGCCCCGGCGCAGACCTTCTTCGCGGTAGGCGGCGAATACTTCGGGGTGAATGAACTCGGCTACTTCGAGGTGGCGCTTGGTGGGCTGGAGGTACTGGCCCAGGGTGAGGATGTCGAGGCCGTTGGCCACGAGGTCGTCCATGGCCTGGTGCACCTCATCCTGCTTCTCGCCCAGGCCCAGCATGATACCCGACTTGGTGCGGTGGCCCGCCAGCTTAGTGCGGCGGATCTGCTCCAGCGAGCGGTCGTACTTGGCCTGCGGGCGCACGAGGCGGTAGAGGCTACCCACGGTTTCCATGTTGTGCGAAATCACTTCCTGGCCACCCGAAATCATGGTTTCGAGTGCCTCCCAGTTGGCTTTCACGTCGGGGATGAGCGTTTCGATGGTCGTTTCGGGGCTGAGCTGCTTGGTGAATACCACCGTATCGCGCCACACGCTGGCCCCGCGGTCTTTCAGCTCGTCGCGGTTGACGGAGGTGATGACGGCGTGCTTCACTTTCATGAGGGCGATGGCCTCGGCCACGCGGCGCGGCTCGTCGAGGTCGAGCTCCGAGGGGCGGCCGGTGGCCACGGCGCAGAACGAGCACGAGCGGGTGCACACGTTGCCCAGAATCATAAAGGTGGCCGTGCCGGCGCCCCAGCACTCGCCCATGTTGGGGCAGTTACCGCTTTCGCAGATGGTATGCAGCTTGTGCTCGTCCACGAGCTTGCGCACGGCCGCGTAGTCGGGGCCGATGGGCAGCTTCACGCGCAGCCAGTCGGGCTTGCGGGGGCGGGCCGGCGCGGCGGGCGCAATCGGCTCGGCCTGGATAATGGGGAGGGTTAGCAGCAGGTTATCCATCTTTTTGAATTATGAATTATAAATTATGAGTTATGAACTAAGGTTGAATAGCCCTGCGTAGAGCAAGGATAGGGCAACGCATAATTTATCCTTCAAACCTCATAATTTACCCAAAGTTAACTCCGGTGGCCGATGTATAGGGTAAGATAGAACGAGGGGAAGAACTGCCGGTTGAGACTGTTGACATCGTAGGTAGCCGGCGGATTCAGCATGAGCAGGCGCTTGGTGTAGGCCTCGACCAGAAAGCCGACCTCGGCCCCGGCCACCGCGTCGCGATAGCGGCCGTATTCGAAGCTGAGCCCCCCGCGCAGATGCACACCCGGCACTACTTTCAGCTGGCTGATGCCGCTGAAGAGCGGTGCCCGATCGTAGATGTAAGTTTCATCGGCGTGCTTAACGGGGTCATACGCCTCGTCCGTAATGACGTCGTTGGCGCTGAACACGCGGGTTCGCTGCGCCGTGTAGTCGAAGCTGATGTAATAAGGCATGAGCAGCCCCAGCGAGGGGCCAACGCTCAGCAGGCCGTTGACTTGCACACCCGCATCGGCAGCCTTGCGAAACAGGATGCGCTGTACCCCGATGGACGGCCGCAGCGCAAAGGCGTAATTGGCTTTGAAGCGCTTGTAGCTGCCCCCCGTGTAGGGATTGGTAACACCTTCTTCCTTAGGGTTTTTAAACGATACACCCTCCAGACTCCAGAAGCGAAGCCAGCGCTCGTCGAGCACCCGCGCCACGCGCAGATTGGCACCCCCGATGAGGCCGCCCTGGGTGTTGAAATTGACGCCGAACACGACTTCGCGACGGTACGACTGCTCGTCGGACGGCATGGGCTGCGGCGCCACTTCGAGGGTGGGGCCCACCGGGGCGGGCGTGGGGCTGGGGGCCTGGGCCAGCGCGGGCCGGGCCGCAGCCAGGGCGAGGGCCAGGCTACCGGCGGCGAGGGCGTACGTATTGTTCATAAGCGAAGTCAAAAATACCTGCCGGAGCGGCTTTTACCACCTGGCACTTTGCTAACGCGGCCGGGGTAGCTTTGTGATATGAGTACGCCCCACACCACCGCCACCGCCCGCTACGAGGGCCACCTGCGCACCGAAGCTACGCACACGGCTTCGGGTACTGTCATCCAGACCGATGCCCCGGTTGATAACCACGGCCGCGGCGAAGCGTTTTCGCCGACCGACCTCGTGGGCACCGCCCTCGGCACCTGCATTCTTACTACCATGGCCATCGTGGCCGAGCGCCACCAGCTCGACCTCGTGGGCGCATCGTTCAAGATGGAAAAAATCATGAGCCAGGAGCCGCCGCGCCGCATTGCCCAGCTCAACGTGGAGTTGCACCTGCCCGCCAGCCTCGGCGAGCACGACCGCGCCCTGATGGAGCGCACCGCGCACACCTGCCCGGTGGCTTTGAGCCTGAACCCGGAAATCAAACAAGAGGTTCGGTTCGTGTACGAGTAGCCCGACTGGCTTCCATCACAAAAACGGCTAGTACCTGAGCGCCGCCCGGCCAACTACCGGGGCAGCGGCTTAGGTACTAGCCGTTTTGCCTTCGCCTGCCACGCGTAAGCGGGCGGGCCGTTTGCAGGGTTTTAGCCTGAGATTCAATTCTCCACCCAACCCGGCGGCCCGGTTCTGCGTCCAGGCATTGGTCTATTCCTTTTTTTCCTTAAACTGGCTCTTTATGAAAGCTTCTTTACTGCTGGCGTGGCTGCTGGTGCTGGGCACCTGGCGGGCGGCACTGGCCCAAACGCCCATTGACACTACCGCCGGACGTTATTTCCAGCCCGTGTTTCCGAACGTGACGGTGACCTCGGGCGTGGTCTTTGGCTCGGCCGTGGACTACGCGGGCGCGACCCAGACCCTGCGCATGGACATCTACGAACCCACCGGCGACGCGAGCACCGAGCGGCCGGTGATCATCTTTGCCCACCAGGGCGGCTTTCTTTCTGGCTCTCGCACCGATGCGTACATGGTAAAAGTGTGCACCCAGTTTGCTAAGCTGGGCTACGTGACGGCCAGCATCGACTACCGCCTCGGCTTCCAGCTCACCGGCTTCCGGGCGCCGGCCGATACGCCGCAGGTAGCCCGAGCCGCCATCCGGGGGATGCAGGATATGCGGGCAGCGGTGCGCTTTTTCCGGGCCGATGCGGCCGGGGCCAACGTGTACCGGGCCAGCGCCAGCCGCATCGTGGTGGGTGGCTCGTCGGCCGGGGCCTTCGCGGCCCTGGAAGTGGGCTACCTCGACAAGAGCAGCGAGGTACCCGCCTACGTGGGCCTGGCCGCGCTGGGTGGCATCGAGGGCAATAGCGGCAACGCGGGCTACAACAGCTTCCCGCTGGCCGTGCTCAACCTGAGCGGGGCCACCGAGCAGCCCAGCGTCATTGAGGCCGGCAACGCACCCCTGTACAGTGCCCACGGCACCGCCGATGCCACCGTGCCCTACCTGCAAGGCAAAGTGGGCTCGATACTACCCCCCAAGTACGTGTACGGCAGCGGCCGGCTCAATCCCTACGCCAGCGCCGTGGGGGTAACCAACCAACTGCGCCGCTTCAGCCGGGCCGGGCACGTGCCGTTTGAAAGCACCAGCGCCGCCGGGCTGGCCTACGCCGATACGGTGTACCGCGACGTGCGCTCCTTTTTGCGGCCCTTGCTGGCCCCTTTTGCGGGGACTACTTACCCCAGTTTGGTCATCAATACGAACACTGCCGTGCCCGCTGGCTCGTACCAGGACATCACCATCAACAGCGGCGTGGGTACGCTTAGCGGCAACGTGACGGTGTACGGGGCGCTCGTGGTGAAAAGTCCGGGCAGCTCGGCTACCAGTGCGCTTAAAACCAATTGCTTCGTGGTAGATGGGCCGGGTAGCTTCGAGCTCCAGGCCGGGGCCACGCTGCGCATTTGCGACCCGGCCGGCATCAGCGCCAGCGGGGCTACGGGGGCCATTCGCAACTCCGGCAGCCGCACGTTTAGCACCGACGCGGGCTACGCCTACGAGGGCACCGGCGACCAGGCTACCGGCTCGGGCCTGCCCGCCACCGTGCGCGAGCTGGAGGTGGCCGTTCCCACCGCCAATGCCGTGACGCTGACCAACGCGCTGAGCATCGGGCAGAAGTTTACGCCCACCAGCGGTACCCTCAACAACAGCGCCCAGGCGCTGACGCTGCTCTCCGGCGCGAGTGGGACGGCCCTGGTGGCGCCCGGCGCGGGCACGCTCAGCAGCACGTTTACGCTGCAACGCTACCTCGACCCCAGCGTGAACGCCGGCGCGGGCTACCGCCACCTCAGCCTGCCCTTCGACTACGGCACCTTCGCCGGGGTGACGGGCCCGGCTTACGCGCCGGTATTCAACACCACCTACAACAGCAGCCCCCGGCCCGACTTGGTGACGCCCTTCCCCACCGTATTTGCCTACGACCAAGCGCGGGCTACTACCTCGCCGGCCACCAGCTACAGCGAATTTGATAAGGGCTGGGTGGTGCCCGCCGACCCGGCCGGAAGCACTTCCCTGCCTTCGCGGCGCGGCCTGGGCTACGCCGTGAACGTATCGGCGGGCCAAACGCTGGCCTTCAGCGGGGCGCTCACGCGCAACAACGAGGATATTACCGTGACCCTCCCCGCCACGGCTACCACCACCGCCGGCTGGCACTTGCTGGGCAACCCCTTCGCATCGGCCCTGAACTGGGATGCCGTCAGCATCCCGGCTGGCCTGAGCGGGGCCATGTACATCTACGTGAGCAGCAGCCAGTACGCGGGAAATTACCGCTCGTACGTCAACGGCGTGGGCGGCGCGGGCAGCACCATTCCGCTGGGGCAGGCTTTTTTCGTCCGCTCGCTGAATAGCTCGCCCACTGCGCTCACCCTGCCGGTGAGTGCCCGCCTCAGCGACTTTGCCACGGCCAACCTCGCCACCGTGCAGCGCACCGCCGCCGACCCGCGGCCGCTGCTGCGCCTCACACTGGCGGCCGCTGCGGGTGGCCTCACCGACGAGACCTACCTCTACCAGCAGGCCGGCGCTACCGTTGCTCTTGATGCCGCCTTCGACGCCACCAAGCTACCCAACCCCAGCGGCCTGAACCTGTCCACGGTAGCCAGCGGCCAGGAACTGGCAATCAACGGCTTGCCCGTAGTGGGTGCCCCCACCAGCGTACCGCTGGCCCTCACCGCGCCCGCGGCGGGCAGCTACGTGCTCACCGCCGCGCAGCTGGCCAATTTCGCCCCCGGTACCCTCACCCTCACCGACGCGCTGACGGGCACCCGCACGCCGCTGGCCGCCGGCACCCGCTACGCCTTCACCCTGGCTGGCACCACCGCACCGGGCCGCTTTGCACTGGAACTGAAGGCCGCCGGGCCGCTGGCTACCGTTCCTACCCAGACGCTGGCCGCCCAGCTTCAGGTATTCCCGAACCCCGCTTCGGGCAGCTTCCGCGTGGTGCTGCCGCTGCCGGCCGGTACCGCCGCGCCAGCCACGGCCGAGCTGACCAACGCCCTGGGCCAAACCGTGGGCCGCGTGCTGCTGACAACTGGCCTGGGCCAGTCGGTAGCGGGCGAAGCCAACGTGCGCGGCCTGGCACCGGGCGTGTATCAGCTGCACCTGCGCGTGGCCGACGCGCCGCTGGTGCGCCGCGTAGTGGTGCAGTAGGCTTGGTGCACATGCCAGCGCGGTATTTAT
>CAJYVK010000261.1 GCA_913778455.1 uncultured Hymenobacter sp.
GGCCTGCTCACCTACGGCCGCAAGCACGGGCTGTTCCGCCTCACGCCGGCCTGGCAGTGCGTGGATAGGGAGGAGATGCAGGAGGACTTTTTCAAGGTCAAGCGCTTGCCACCCATTAAGATAGCCGTGACGGGCTCGGGCCGGGTGGCCCAGGGAGCGGTGGAGGTACTGGGGCGCATGGGCATCCGGCGGGTGAGCGTGTACGACTACCTTTACCTGAGTTTCAACGAGCCGGTGTACGCCCAATTGCGCAGCTCCGACTACAACCGCCGCCGTGACGGCCGGGTGTGGGACACGCCCAATTTTCACCAGGAGCCCCGGGCCTACGAGTCCACGTTCGGCAATTTTCTGCCCGTCACCGACCTGCTCATCGCCTGCGCCTACTGGGACCCCGCCGCCCCGCGCCTGTTTGCGGAAGCCGATACCCAGCGCGCCGATTTCAAGTTGAATACCATCGCCGACGTCACCTGCGATGTGAATGGCTCCATCCCGCTCACCCGGCGCAGTACCACCATCGAGGAGCCGGCCTTCGATTACAACCCGGCCACCGGCGCGTTGGAGCCGCCCTACGCTCACCCCGATAACCTTACCCTGATGGCCGTGGATAACCTGCCCTGCGAGCTGCCGCGCAACGCCAGCCGCGACTTCGGCCGCCAGCTGCTCGACCAGTTTTTCCCGCACCTGCTCGGCGGCGACCCGGCCGGCGTGCTGGCCCGCGCCACCATCGCCAAGGATGGGCACTTGCAGCCCCGCTACGCCTACTTGGCCGACTACGTCGCCTAATTGTAGCGCGGACTCTGCGAGTCCGCATTCGGTAGGCTGACAAAACGCGGACTCGCAGATTCCGCGCTACTGCTTGGGCGCGGCCAACTGGCTGGCCGCCGAGCCCGTGGGCAGCGGCGCGGGCACCATGCCCCCAGCCAGGGTCGATACCTGCCCGTCGAGGCCGATTTTGCGCAGCGAGCCCGAGCCGGTGTCGGTCACGTACACGCTGCCCGCCGCATCGGCCGCCACGGCCGCCGGGTATTTGAATCCTTCAGCCAGCAGCGACACCTGCCCGCTGGGGCTGATGCGCCGGATATTGTTGTCGTAAGTATTCGCTATGACGAGGTTGCCGCCAGCATCCAGGGCCAGGCCCCGGGGGCGATTGAGGTCGGTCATCAGCACGGTCGTCTGCCCGTTGGGGCCGAGCTGCCGCACGCTGTTGTTGTCGGTATCGGCCACGTACACGATGCCCTGTTTGCTCACGGCCAAGCCCGCGGGCTTGTTGAGGCCCTTGGCCAGCACGGTGAGGCCGCCGTGCGGGCCGACCTTCTGCACGGTGCCGGTGTTAGGCTCGGTACCGGCGTCGGCCACGTACACCTCGCCGGCCGCATCGACGGCCACGGCCGTGGGGTAAACCAGATTGCGGCTGTGGGCCAGGGTGCTTACTTCGCCGGCTGGGCTCACTTGCACGATGCGGTGGGTGCCGGCATCGGCCACGTAGAGGGTGCCCGTAACGGCATCCACGGCCGCGCCGGTGGGGTAGGTCAGGCCCGCAATGGCCAGCGGCAGGAGGTCGCCGGTGGGGCTTACCTTCTGCACCGAGCTATTATCGGAATCTACCACGTACACGTAGCCGGCCGCGTCGACGGCGACCCCGTCGGGATAGCCGAACGGGGTCGGCGGGGCGGTGGGCTGCCCCGCAGCCAGCAGGGCGACCAGCCCGCCGCTTAGGAGTAAAGGAGTTTTCATAGGAGAGTAGTGCGCGAGTAACTACTCCAAAGATACTCGCTGCTCCTGATAATCTGCTATTATTTACTGCTTTAATCCCAGCTGTTGACCGATCCAACGGCATTTTGCTCCGCATGAACCTGACTACCCGCGCCACTATTCCCGAGCTGATGGACGACCTCACCCTGGCGTCGGACGAGCTGCGGCAAAATCTCGATGAGCTCGAAACGATTAATACCTGGCTGGGGGGCTACCGGCCGGTGCTGGCGGCGCTGGCCCGGCTGCGGCCGCGCTTCCCCGCTGGCTGCCCCCTGCTCCTGGCCGACCTCGGCAGCGGCGGCGGCGACACCCTGCGCCACGTCGCCGCCTGGGCGCGGCGCACCGGCGTGCCGGTAGCCCTCACCGGCATCGACGCCAACGAGTTCATGCTCACCTACGCCCGGGCCAAGAGCCAGCCCTACCCCGAAATCAGCTACCGGCAGGTCGATATTTTCTCCCCCGAGTTTGCGGCGCAGCCCTACGACATTCTCACCGCCAGCCTCTTTTGCCACCACTTCACCGATGCCGAGCTGGTGGACCTGTTGCGCCGCTGGCACCGGCAGGCGCAAGTAGCCGTGGTTATCAACGACCTGCACCGCCACCCGCTGGCCTATTACAGCATTAAGTACCTGACGCGGCTCTTCGGCGGTTCGCGCCTGGTGCAGCACGACGCGCCGCTCTCGGTGGCCCGGGCCTTCTCGCGGGCCGATTGGGTGCGGCTGCTGGCCCAGGCGGGCATCGCCCGGTATGAAGTGCGCTGGTGCTGGGCGTTTCGCTGGCAGGTGGTTATTTGCAAGTAGAGTGTACACATTAGCCCGCTAGCCGACCCCCGTATGAAACACCAAGTGGTTAGTACTATTTGGAGTGCTTTGGTTCTGCTTATTGGCTGCCAGCAGGCAGAATCAAGCCAAGAGGCCGGGATTAGCTACCATCTATCAACTGCCGATACTATCCAGCCAGTAGCGGCCACACCCAATACAATAGCCAAGGCTGCAAACTCCGGGCCTAGCGTCGCGCTGCTTTACGGCCCCCTGCGCAGCTCGGCCGATACACTGCTGCGCATCGGGGGACAGCGACTCTACTTAGAGCTTCGGGCCCGACTCGATACTACCCAGCGGCTGGTAGAAAAAAATGGGCGAGACACCGCTGCCTCTGGCTACCAAGGCTACTTCAGCTTTGTGCTACGCGATTCGTTACACCAGTTGCTTGCCAAACGAGTGCTTACCAAGCAAGCATTTTACAACGCAGTAGGGCACGAGCTAGTCATCAGTAGTCGCGCCAATCTGTCCGGTGTTGCTTGGGTACAGCGTGCCCATGAAAACGCTCATATTTACCCTAAACTTTGCGGCGCCGGAGACGGATTGGATGTGCGATGCGGTGCTCTTGCTAGATCTACAGGGACGAGTACGTCGCCTGAGTGGAGGTTACAGCGTAGGTGGCCCAGCGGTAAATGTCGAGCTAGCCAAAGATGGCTCTACAGTGTTAACTGGGATGGAAATCCTACGTGCAAGCGGCTCGTCACTGCCGCTTCAGCGGCCAAATGCGGAGTTGCGCGGAGCGCTGCTGCTCAATGATAGCCTAGCCCTGACAGTGTACGAATTCGGGCACTACCAGGCGAAGCGCTCACCAGAAGGCTATACAAGCGAAGATTTTAATGCAACGCCTAGCCAGCAGCGGCAGCCTAATGCTTTCGTAATAAATACCCGCACGGGTCAGACAGTCAATAGCTTTCGCTACAATGGTTTCTACGAAGAACTAGGAGTTACCATTCCTTGGCATCGACTGGCCTCTACCCATACGGGGTATTTTTTGGATGATAAGAAGGGCCTGTATCTTGTATCCGAAGCTCCGCCAACTCGCACTAGCTTCCGGCCCTTCTCTAACTTGACAAAGTTTACGCCACCACAACGGCTTAGCGAGGCAACCTTTACTTTACAGGGGTATAGTAAGTCGTATATGCTATACGTTGATACCTTAAATCCCGCATCAATTCGTTACCAATATGAGCGTACGGCGCTAGATTAATTGTTGGCCAAGATCATCTCCAGCAGCATGGCCTCCATCGTCAGCCCCGGCCCGAAGGCGCAGCTGAGCACCGGGGCACCGTTGTCGGCGGTCGTGGCGGCGGCCAGCAGCTCGCGCAGTACGAACAGCACCGTGGCCGACGACATGTTGCCGTAGTCGCGCAGCACCTGGTAGGCGTAGCGGTTGTCGTCCTTGCTTAGCCCCAGCGCCTGCTCGATGGCTTCCAAGATTTTGCGGCCGCCAGGGTGCAGGGCGAAGTGGCGAATATCCTCGCGGCGCACGGGCAGGCCGTGCAGTAGTTCGGCCGTGAGCTGCCCGATGCCCCGCTCGATGAGCGCCGGCACGTAGCCCGAGAGCGTCATCTCGAAGCCGAAGTCGCCGATGTGCCAGGCCATGTCGTGCACGCCCTCGGGAGCCAGGCCGCAGTGGAAGGCCCGGAGCGCCAGGCTGGGGCCGGCGGCCAGCGGCTGGCCCAGCACCAGGCAGGCCGCCGCCCCGTCGCCGAAGAGCGCGTTGCTCACCAGGTGGTCGGGGTCGTGGCTTTTCTGAAAGTGCAGGGTGCACAGCTCCACGCTCACGAGGAGCACCCGGGCGGCGGGGTCGGCACGCACCATGCTATCGGCTAGCCGGAGGGCATTAACGGCCGCGTAGCAGCCCATGAAATTGACGCAGGTGCGGCGTATTGACGAGGCCAGCCCCAGCGCCGATACCAGCTCGATATCCAGCCCCGGCGCGTACATGCCCGTGCAGCTCACCGTGATGAGGTGCGTAATGCTGGCGGGAGCAACGTCGGGCGCCTGGCGCAGCGAATCCCGGATGGCCGCCAAAGCCAGCGGCAGCGCCTCGCGCCGGTAGGCCGCCATGCGCTCACTTACCCGGGGGAAAGGCTCCAGACCGGGCGAATTGGGGAAAAAATCGAACGCGCCGTTCGCGCGGCCGTAATCGGCCAGCACCGAGTGGCGGTGCTCGATGCCCGATACCCGGTACAGCGCCCGCAGCTTGCGCGTGTCGTTGGCATCCAGCTCCAGCGCCTCGGCCATGAAGCCGGCGATGGTAGATTGGGCAAGGCGGTGGAGGGGAGTGGCGGTACCGATGGCACCTACATAGCTGGGCATTAAGAAGAGAGTGGAGGTAAGGAATAGGCCCAGCCTGGCAGGTGAAAAGGTCTGCCGTGGTGCAATACAACCGCCGGCCCGGCTTTACGGCCGGGCGGGTGGCGGGTTCTTTACGAAAATTCCCTGCCGTGCGTCTGGCGCATCAGGGTGCGCACGGCGGCTGGCCAGTGGCGCAGGCCGCCCACCACCAGCTCGCTCAGCACCGGCCCGCCAAACAGCCGCTGCACGGCCCGCCCCACCCGCAGCCGCGCCCCGAACTGCCGCTGCCACGCGTGGGCGTACGCCGCCTCCAAAGCCGGCCGGGCCAGCTCACCGCGCAAAAACCGGCTGGCCAGCGGGGCCGCCAGCGCCGCCCCGTGCAACGCCATTGCCATGCCGTTGCCGCAGAGCGGCGTGATGAGACCGGCGGCATCACCCACCATCAGCAGGTGCTGCTCCACGGGCTGCTTGGGGGCAAAGGAGATTTCGTTGATCACCTCGGGCTGGGGGTAAAGCCGCTCGGCCGAGCCAAGGATGGCTGCCAGGCGCGGGTTGCGGGCCAGCACCTCACTCTCCAGGGCCGCGATGGTGCCGCCGCCCGCTTTGAGGTTGGCACGGGTAGTGAGGTAGCAGAAGCACAGCTTGTCTTCCTCGATGGCCGAAATACCGGCGTACCCGTCCCGAAAATTGTGCAACTCAATCACATCGCGAGCGAAGCCGGGCAGACGCAGGTGCTGCTTCACGCCCAGATAGGGCGAGCGTTGGCCGAAAAAGGCCCGCCCCAGCTGGCGGTCGAGGGCGCTACGCTTGCCGTAGGTGCCCAGCACGAGCCGAGCCGTGAGCTGGCGGCCGTCGGCCAGGTGTACGGTGTGCTGGTCGGCGGCGGCGTCGAATACCACGTCGGCCACCGTGGCAAAGACGAAGTCCACGCCCTGCGCTACGGCCCGCTGGTACAGGAACTCGTCGAGCAGGTAGCGGCTCACGCCGAAGCCCCCCAGGTCGAGCGGACTGGCCAGCGTGCGCCCGGCCGGCGACGACAGCCCAAACCGCCGAATGGCCGCCGGCCCCAGCGCTGCCGGGTCGGCCCCGAGCCGCCGCAGGTAGGGTAGCACCTCGTTGCTCACGTACTCGCCGCAGACCCGGTGAAACGGGTAGCGCCGCCGCTCCAACACGGCCACGCGGTGGCCGCGACCCGCCAGGTCGAGCGCCGCCGCTAGGCCAGCCAGGCCGCCACCCAAAATCAGGGTTCCCGGAAAAGTGCTACCAAATAAATTCACGTATTAACCGGGCAAAAAACTGGGTTTGTACAATTATAGAGGATATTAACAGACTGGCGGTCGTACTTTTGCGAAACCAAAAAACTAGTTGGTCGTTAACTTTCATCCCACCCAGCTACCGTATTCTGGTTGACTAGATTATGAAACAACACTTACTCTTCGTAGTCCTTTGGCTGGCTAGCGTCGGCGTGTGCCTCGGCGACTCGTCGCCCGCTAAGGCCGCCACTACCCGCAACAGCCACCAAACTATTATTCGTCCTACCCTCGACGACAAAACGCTGGTTGTTTATCCCAACCCCAGCACCGGCATTGTGCACCTTACCATCAGCGGCCTTGAAGGCCGCAAGGTCGAAGTGAGCGTGCTCAACGTAATCGGTACCGTGCTCTACCGCGAAACCCTGAGCGAGCTTAACGAACGCTATACCAAAACGTTGGATCTGAGCCGCTTTGCCAATGGCCTGTATTACGTCAAGCTGGAGGCCGACAATTCGAGCCAGCTCTGCAAGCTCGTTATCCGCTAGGTTATAAAAAGAGAGTAATACACTCCGTTATTCATAACAGAAAAAGCAGCCGCGCGGCTGCTTTTTCTGTTTTTAAGCGCAGGCTACAAGTCTAGCGGGCGGCTACGGGGCTCACCATGTTGCGTACGCGGCGGGCGGTATCCATGGCTAAGAGGGCGGTAGCGGCGACGAGGGCTAAAAAGAGGAAAAACATGACGCGGGAAAAGACAAGTGAAAGGAAAAACCTACTGGCGGTCAGCCAGCGGCCACTGGTCGTTTAACCCCGGCCCGCCAGCTAGGGTTACAGTAAAATTCGGGCATTTCAGACTGGGTTAGGGAAGGATCAGGTGGCCGCTCTGGATGAGGCGGTAGAGCGTGGAGCGGCCCACGCGCAGGCGGTTGGCGGCGGCCACTACGTCGCCGTTGGTGAGGAGTAGGCTGTCTTGCATAATGGCCAGGGTTTGCTCGCGGAGGGAGGGAAAGACCAGGGTAGTGCTGCCCGACGGTACCGCTGGCGTTTCGGTTGGGTGCGGGGCCGTGCGAAACGGTATATCCTGGGGCTCGATTTGCGGGCCGTCGGCCAGCACGGCAGCCAGCTCCACCACGGCCTTGAGCTCGCGGACGTTGCCCGGAAACTGGTGGCCCAGCAACCGCTGGCGTGCCGCCGGGCTGAAGGGCCGGGGCGGCAGCTGATTGAGCTTGCTGAAGCTGCTCATAAAATGCTCGGCCAGCAGCATGATATCCTGGCCGCGCTGGCGGAGCGGGGGTAGCTCGATGGGCAGGCCCAGCAGGCGGTAGTACAGGTCTTCGCGAAAGCGACCCGCCGCTACTTCGGCCGCCAGGTTGCGGTGGGTCGCGACCACCAGCCGCACGTCGAACGGAACTGGCTGGGTACCGCCCAGGCGCGTTACGGCCCGCTCCTGGAGCACGCGCAGCAGCTTGGCTTGCAGCACCAGCTCCAGGTCGGCCACCTCGTCCAGAAACAGGGTGCCCCCGGTGGCCTCCTCAAATCGCCCGATGCGCCGGGCTACGGCCCCGGTAAAGGCCCCCTTCTCGTGCCCAAACAGCTCACTCTCCAGCAAGTCACGCGGAATAGCCGCCATGTTGATGGCCACGAACGGCTGCCCCGCCCGTGTCGATTGCGCATGAATGGCCTGCGCGACTAGCTCCTTACCGGTGCCCGTCTCGCCACTCACCGATACCGTGATGTTGGTGCGGGCGGCCTTGGCAATCAGCTCGTGCACGTGCCGCATGCTGGCGTGCTGGCCCAGCAGCATCCCCGCCGCCGCTTCGTTTGGCGTAGCGGGAGCGGGTGGCGCGGCGGGGTGGCGGGCATCGGTCAGCGCCTGCCACAGGCGCTCGGGGCTTTGCAAGTCTTTTACGATGAACTGGTTGATGCCCTGGCTGAGCAGGGTGGTTTCCAGGTCGGGGCTAGGCTCGTTGGCCAGTACGAACATCGGGGCGGCAGGCAGGCGCTCGCGCAGTTTGCGGAGTAAGCGCGGCGGTAGGCCCTCCTGGCCGTCACTATCCAGAATGAGTGCGTTGGGAGCCGCCGTGGCCGTCGCGCGCTGGGCTAGTGCCAGGGCAATGGTAGCGAACCGCCGCACCAGGTAGTCGGGATTGAGGCTCAGCCGATGGCAAAGCCGCATGATATAGTTGCTGTCGGGGCCGATGAGCCAAATATGATAATAGCCAGACGTTTTCATGAGTGGGCGGGCTACCCCTATACGCAGCAGTATAGGTAAAGAGGAAGCAAGTTTTTATTGGTAAAGTTATAAAACAGGAAAGACGAATGATGGTCGGATGAATTCTGTAAAATTCCGGGAAAAAACTGACAGTTATACTACTTACGCGTCAAAAGGATGGATTAGATTCTTTCTTTCGGGAGAATTTCGTTTCTTTTTGAGATGATAAGTAAAAATTTTATTTTATGTATTTTATTGAAATATAATCAATTGTAAAGCTGGCAAACTCGTTGGATAGCACTAAGCATGTCAAACGTTTAATCGCCGGAATCATGCAAGTTCTTGAAAAAGTTAAATCCCACCGCTTTGCGGGCCGGATTTCTGGTAAGGTGTTCGCTTCGGTACTTGTATTGCTGCTCTTGTGGGGACATGTGGGGGTACGGGCGGCGGCATTTTATTCGAGCGGAGCACCGGTTAATACCTCATCCAAACAAGTGTGCGTGCTTAATAGCTGCACTACCATCATCGACACCAACGTGAGCGCGTCGGTGGGCGGCGTAGCCATCTCGGCGGCCGTAAATCTGCCCACCTCGGGGGCTACGCGGCTGCGCTACCAGCTTCTCAACGTGAACGGTACCGACCTGACGGGCTACCGGGCTGGCATTCTGCTTTCGACCAACAGCACGCTAGTGGGGGGCAATGCATTGAGTTCAGTAACTATTCGCACCTACCTCAGCACGGGGCCGACGCCCAACGTGGCCCAGCAGGACTCGACTATCAGCGGAGCGGCCGCCGGAGCACGTCTGCTGGCTGGCAAAGGGCAGCCCAGCCAGTTTGAGATTGTCTCGACCAAGCCTTTCGACCAGGTGGAGGTGGAGTTTGGGGCCGTGCTCAGCACCGGCACTACCGTGAACGTGCACTACGCCTACGCCGTGAGCCGCAATAAGGCCGCCCAGATTACGGGCCTCACCTCTAACTCCAACTCAAATACGCCGGGCCAGTACAGCACCAGTGGCGACTGCGCTGGCAAGGTGGCCAACCCGGGCAATGCCGTGGACAACGACCAAACCAACTACGCTACGTTTAGCAGCCTGGCCTCGGTATTCTGCACGGCTCGCCTCACGGTGGGGCTCACGGGGATTGCCCCGGCTAGCTACAAGGCGGGCTTCGTAATCGGGCAGGATAATAACTTGCTCGATGCCAGCGTACTGAGTTCGTTGGTAATCAGAACGTACCGGAACGGGGTGCTGCAAGAGTCGGGCACCGGCTCGTCGCTGCTGGGCCTGAGCGTGCTGCCCGATAACAAGTCATTGGTGACGTTTCAAGCCACCAAGCAGTTCGATGCCGTTTCCATTGAGCGTAGCGATGCCGTGGCAGCCCTCGACAACCTGCGCCTCTACTACGGCGTGGGCGTGGCTTCGACTTCGCCGCAGCAGACCATCTCCAGCTTTCCGGCGGCCGAAAGCTCGCAGCACGCCGTGGCGTCTTCCAACGGGACTGCCTGCGTAGGGTGCTCGGTGACGAACCCCAGCAGTGCGGCTGGCGACCCCAACTCGGCGGCTACCATCAACGTGGGAGTAGGGGTGAATAACTGGTCGGGCCTGCGCCTCGACCTCAACGGGACCGGCCAGGCGGGCAACCGCGCCGGCATGGTACTCGGCAACAACAGCCTGCTCGACCTGACGGCTCTCAGCCGCGTAACGCTGCTGACCTACGACGCCGCCGGCAACGTATTGGAGACGGCCAACGGCTCGTCGCTCATCAAGCTGAACGTGCTGCCCGACGGCCGCCAGACGGTGAGCTTCAATACGACCAAGGATTTTGCCAAGGTCGGCATTCAAATCAGTGGCTTGGTCAGCGCTGTAAGTAACACCAGCGTGTACTATGCCTTCTCTGACAGCTCCAACGGGGCGCTGAGCATCGTGGCCCCCACCAACCCGCTGCCTGTTACGCTTACTAGCTTTTCGGTGCGCCGGGCCCCCGGCACCGGGGCTGCCATTCTCAGCTGGGCCACGGCTTCGGAAGTAAATAGCGCCAGCTTCGTAGTGGAGCGCTCAACCGACCCCAGCGCGGGTTTCGTGGCCGTGGGGCAGGTGGCTGCGGCTGGCAACAGCACCGTAGCTCGCACCTACACTCTCCAAGACGCCGAAGCCGCTACCTTCACGACCACCGCCTACTACCGCCTGCGCCAGGTAGACTTTGATGGCAGCGCCCACTTCTCGGCCGTGGCCGTTCTCAACGCCGGCGCGGGTCCGGTCGGCCTCACCCTATATCCCAACCCCGCCACGGCCAGCACGCCCTACGTGACCATCAGCGCGGCGGTAGCCCCGGGCTACTCCGTTAGCCTGTACTCCACGCTGGGCCAGCTGCTGAGCACCCGCACCATCAGCAGCGAAGGAATCGCGGCGCCGCTGTCGGTCTCGACTACTGGCCTGGCCACCGGCATCTACCACGTAGTGCTGCGCAATGCCAGCGGCCAGTCGGTGGGCTCGCAACGCTTGCAGGTGGCTGGATTTTAATAAATTAGTGGTGCTTCTGTCATAAATGTAAAAGAGACTGCCCCGTGGTACGCCCTACCACGGGGCAATCTCTTTTTGGGAAAATAGCTGCTGCCGGAAGCGCTAAGACGCCAGCTCGACCCAGGCGGGGCAGTGGTCGGAATGTACGGCGTCGGGCCAGAGTCCCGCCGCCGTCAGGCGGGGCAGCAAGGCTTGGTCGAGTAGCAGGTGGTCGAGGCGCCAGCCCACGTTGCGTGCCCGTGAGCCAGCGCGGTAGCTCCACCAGGAGTAATGGCCCGGCGCATCGGGGTGCAGCTGCCGGAAGGAATCGACGAAGCCGTCGGCCAGCAGGTCTTTAAACCACTGCCGCTCCTCGGGGGTATAGCCGGGGCTCTGCTGATTGGCCTTGGGGTTGTGCAGGTCGATGGGCGTCTGGCAGCAATTAAAGTCGCCGCCGATGACGAGCGGCGGCACGGCTGGGTCTTGCCGCAGCCGCGTCACGTAGGCCCGAAACCAGTGCAGCCACCGCACCTTGAATGCCTGCCGCTCCGGCCCGCTCGTGCCCGAGGGCATGTAGGTGTTCAGCACCGATACGCCCTCAAAATCGAGCCGCAGCACCCGGCCCTCGTCGTCGTAGAGCGGTTCGCCGCAACCCGTGACTACTGCCAGCGGCTCCACCCGGCTAAAGGTGGCCACGCCGCTGTAGCCCGGCTTTTGGGCGGGGTGCAGGTAGGCGCGGTAGCCCAGCGCGGCGAGGCCGCTCACGTCGAGCGGGGCCGTGCCGGCCTTGATTTCCTGCACGCACAGCACGTCGGGCTGGGTGGCGGCCACCCAGTCGAGCAGCCCCTTGCCCAGCGCCGAGCGCAGGCCGTTGAGGTTATAAGAAACGATTTTCACAATAAAAGGACAGGCTTACTGCTCATCGGCGAGCGCATCGAAATACTCCAGGATGTGCCATTTCAGCATCCGCTCCTGCTCTTTGAGGTTGGCAAAGGGCACGGGCACCAGCAGCCGGTAGTGCGGCCAGCCTTCGGCATCGACCCGCTCCAGCTCGTAGTGGCCGCTGAGACTGAAGAGCTTGCAGGTGGCAATATGCATCAGGTCTTGCTTCTGCTCCTTGGTGAAATCGGCCACGCCCTGCCCCAACTCCTGCACGCCGATGAGCAGCAGCAGCGCATTGAGGTCGGGCCGCCGGCCAAAGCGCTCCTGCATGTCGTTCAGCAGCTCGGCCCAGCGCTCGTTGAACTCCGCTTCGCTCTCGCCGTGGCCGGCCGCGTCGAGCGGGCGGTTAGTGCTCATGCGGGGGCTGGCTGGCCGTTTTGGGAGCGTGGGGGGCCGCCAGGGCGGCCTCAGCCCGTAGCACCTCCCAGTACTCCACGGCGCGGCGGAAGTGCGGAATCACGATGCTGCCGCCGATGAGGTTGGCGATGGAAAATACCTCGAATACTTCCTCATCAGTGAGGCCCTCCTCGTGGCACTTGCCGAGGTGGTATTTCACGCAGTCGTCGCAGCGCAGCACCAGCGAGCAGGCCAGGCCCAGCATCTCCTTGGTCTTCACGTCGAGCGCTCCCGCCGCGTACGTATTGGTGTCAAGATTGAAAAACCGCTTGATTACCTTGTTATCGTACGACAGTACGCGCTCGTTCATGCGCTGCCGGTAATCATTAAAATCAGTGGTAAGGGACATAAAAAATGTAGGGTAAGCTGTAGCTTGCCAACGCCGGCAACGATTCAACAACGCAACTGGGTAATTGCTTCCGCAAAGAACGCGCTGCCAACTTCAGCAAGCTCTTACCTTGCGGCCGGCTATAGCTTATCTATATTTTCATGCTCCGTCCTCTGCTGGCCGATTTCTGGGCCTTATTCTTTCCCCGACCGTGCCTGGCCTGCCGCGAGCCCCTGCTGGCGGGAGAAGCCCATCTGTGCACCGCCTGCCGCACCGAGCTACCCTATACCGACTACCACCTGCTGCCGCCTGCGCAAAACCCGCTAGCCCGCCGCTTTTGGGGAAAGCTCCCCGTGCACCACACCCTGAGCTACTTACGTTTCTTACGCTACGGCCGGGTACAGGAGCTGCTGCACCAGCTCAAATACCGAGGCCAAAGCCAGGTCGGCAATGCCCTCGGGCAGCTTTACGGGGCCGAACTGGCCGCCGCCGGGCTGGCCCGGGAGTTCGACCTCATCGTGCCGGTCCCGCTGCACCGCCGCAAGTTGGCTCGCCGAGGCTACAATCAGGCCGAAGCCTTCGCCACGGGGCTGGCCCTGGCGCTGCCGTGCCCCAGTGCCGCCCACACGCTGCGCCGCACCGAGCATACCGCCTCCCAAACCCGCAAGAGCCGCGCCGCCCGCTGGCAAAACGTAGCCACGGTATTTGAGGTAGCCAAGCCCGAAGACATTACTGGCCGGCGCATCCTGCTGGTCGATGACGTTCTCACGACGGGTGCCACCCTGGAAGCCTGCGGCGCGGTGCTGCTGGCCGCCGGTGCCCAAGCCGTAAGCATCGCCACCATTGCCTGCGCCGAATGACCGCAGATTTAACGGATTAAACGGATTTCGGGGATACGCCCGCCAGCCTGCGGCGGCGGGCTGACTAGTTGGGGTGGGGTAGCTATCGGCATATTTGCTAGCAGCTAGTAATGACTGAGAAGCCAGCACCAGGAATGAACGTAAAAAAAGAAGGGCCACCCGCAAGGGTGGCCCTTCTTTTCAACCTCTGGGTAGTCAGCCCGCCGCCGCAGGCAGGCGGGCGTATCCCCGAAATCCGTTTAATCTGTTAAATCTGCGGTCTATTTGTTAGCCCCAGCGTTGATCATGGCGCAACGGAAGCCAATGGTCGAAGTAGCCGAATCCTCCGCCATGAAGCGGCGCGTACCGGGCGAGAGGTAGTACGCTACGTCGCGCCACGAGCCACCTTTGTACACGCGCACGTGGTCGTCGATAAGGCTTTGGTAGCCCTTCTTGTCATAGTTTTTCGAGTCGTCGCTTACCCCGTTGCGGCGGAAGGGGTTCAGGTCTTCCACGTCTTGGAACGACAGCGGGCGGTACACGTCCTGTACCCACTCGTTCACGTTGCCAGCCATGTTGTACAGGCCGTAGTCGTTCGGCGGGTAGGCGTATACGTACTCCGTAATCATGGCACCATCGTTCAGGCTGCCGGCGATACCGGCGTAGTCACCACGACCGCGCTTAAAGTTAGCCAGGAACTGGCCCTGGCCTTTGCCGTACGGGTTGCGGGTCGAGCGGCCGTCCCAGGGATAAATGCGCTTCTCTTCCTGATTTTCGTTGCCTACTTCCTGCGTACCTACGAGAGCCTGGGCGGCGTATTCCCACTCAGCCTCGGTGGGGAGGCGGTAGTTGGGTACCGTGTTGCCGTTTTCGATCGAGGCGCTACCCTTGCCATCGGCCAGGGCACCAGCGGCACCCACCGTCGCGCCGCCTTCGGCCGACGTGCCGGTGTCACCTTTTTTCTTTTTCTTGCCAAACAGGCCGCCGCCCTTGCTGCCGCTGCCGCCTTTGGCCAGGTTTTCATTCACCTTAGCCGTACGCCACGCGCAGTAGCTGTCGGCTTGCAGCCAGTTTACGCCCACTACGGGGAAGTAGCGGAAGCCGGGGTAGCGCAGGTAGTACGTCACGTACGGGTCGTTGAACGACAGGTCGCGGGCCCACACCGTAGTGTCGGGCAGCGCGGCCTTGTACTTCTCCTCCGACGAATCTTTGCGGATAAAGTGCAGGTATTCGAGCCAGTGGATGTTGGCCACCTCCGCTTCGTCCATGTAGAACGAGGCGATGGTCACCGTGCGCTCCATGTTGTCGTGGTTGTTGGTCACGTCCTCTTCCTGCGAGCCCAGCACCGTGCGGCCACCCTCGATGTACACGAGGCCCGGCCCGGTCGGGATCTTCTTGAAGTCCGTCACCTTCATGCCCTCATCGGTATTGTACTCGATGCCGGTGGTGGAGGAGGCTTTGCCAGGGTTCGTGGCCGTAGGCGCGCCCTTCTTGCCGCAGCTCGCCAAGGCCAGCGAACCCGCGGCCAGCAGGCTCAAATAGTTAGTGAATTTCATAACGAGAGAATTTGCCGAGGGCACTTATAGATTATGACGAGCAATTTGGTTGCAATATTACGAAGAATCAGAAGTTGGGGCAAGGAGAAATTGGATAATCGCGGCGTCTGAGCCGACGAAAGGCGCTTTCTACTTTGTCAAACGCCCGTAGCGTCAAAGTTATTTCGTGGGTACCGCCCAATTCGCTGGCTAACTGGCTCACTCCTACGTCGTAGCTGTAGCCGATGCGCAGGTCGCCGTAGGCGATGCCCGCTACCACGGCCACGACGTGCTGGGTGGCCTGGTCGGGGCTGGCCAGGTTGCGGTATACGGCCCCTACCGTCACCGGGTCGGCCGAGAAGTACGCGCCCGCTTCCGAGCGCTGCGAGCCACCCTGGCGGGTGTAGCCCAGGGTGGGAGTGAGGCTGATCTCGCGCTGCTCTCCCTTGCCGTAGCCCGCCGGCTTCTGGATAAAGAGCTTATAGCCAGTGTTTACCGATAAGCGCAACGGTAGGCCGGCTTGCTGCTTGAAACCCAGATCGGGCCGGTTGAGGTGCTGGCCCGCCAGGCTCACCCAGAACTGCTCGGCGTAGAGCACGCCGCCCACGCCCACGGTGAAATAATTGACCGGCGGGAAGCCTGCCAGGCTCTCGGCCGTCGCGCCGGTATACGTGCCGTCGGCCCCGTACTGGTCGCCGAAGGTGAGGTTGTCGTAGCCCACGCGCTGGCGGCCGTAGCCCAGCTGCGCCCCGCCGCTGAGGGCTAGTGTGCGGGTGAGGCGCGTATGGTAGGCGTACTGCGCTGCTGCCCCAAAGCGCGTATAGCCCACATTACCAGCGCGATCCTGACTCAGTACGAGGCCCAGCGCGTGGTGCAGGCCGGGCTTGGGCAGGCGCCAGTCGGCGGCGAGCTGCGCGGTTTCGAAGGCACCGGCCAGCTGCGGAAACTGGTTGCGGTAGCTCAGCGTGGCGCTGTAATCGTCTTTCAGACCCACCCAGGCGGGGTTGTCGGCCTGGCGGTTAGCGTACGCTTGAGAAAAATAGACATCCTGCCCCCGCGCCGTGCCAGCGGCCAGCAACGCCAGGCCGAGCAGGCCCGTTTGCCGGCGGCCGGGGGGCGAAAAATCGTTGGTCACGCTGAGTTTGCGAAGCATCTTAACCGGGTGAACGAAGCGTTGGCTGAAAAAGTCTAACGGGGCGTACGGGAAAAGGAGCTTCGCCAGCGCAGTGCGGCAACAATTTGTTGATGAATATTTAACCGCGGCCTACTTCTTCGTGATCGTGAATTCTACCCGACGGTTAAAGCGGCGGGTTTCTTCCTGCTCGTTGTTGGCGATGGGCTCGGAGCCACCAAAGCCTTTCGTAGTGAGGCGCTTGGGGTCGATGCCTTTGCTAACCAAATATTTCTTCACCTCGTTCACGCGGTCCTCGCTCAATTTGACGTTCAGCGCCGGGTCGCCCTGGTTGTCGGTGTGGCCGCCAATGAGGATTTCCACGGTCGGGTAGTCGCGCAGGATGCGTACCAGGCGCAACAGTTCGGGGAACGAACTAGGTTGCAGGTAGTATCTACTCTGCGGGAAGAATATATTGTTAAGTTTTACCTTCTGGCCCACTTTGAAGGGCACCATGAACAAATCCTGCTGCTTTTCCGAGTACTTATCGGCCGCCGTGGCGTCGAGGTTGGCGTTCTCGGCGATGTAGTCGGTGGCCTCGGCGCGGTAGCCATACTGTACCCCGGCGGGCAGCACGATGGTGTAGGAGCCGTCGATGGGCGACGACTCAGCCACGCCGATTTCTTCGCCCGTCACCAAGTTTTCGTAGTGAATGATGGCGCGGATCGGCTTCTTGGTCACGGCATCCAGTACTTTGCCTTGCACCAGCGTCACTACCTCGGGCTTGAAGGTCGGGGCCAGGGCAATACGGAAGATGTCTTTCGAGCCGTCGGTCCCGTTGCGGGCCGATACCAGGTAGGCATTGTCGCCGGCGGCCGACAGTGTGTAGTAGGCGTCAAAATCAGGGGAGTTCACCACTGGGCCGAGGTTGCGCGGCACGCTCCAGTGCGTCCAGGTACTATCCAGACGCTTCGAATAAAAAATATCACTTTTCCCATACCCGCCGTGCCCATCGGAGGCGAAGTATAGCGTTTTATCATCCGAAGCCAGGAAGGGGGCGAAATCGTCGCCGGGCGTGTTAATGTTCGGCCCCAGGTTGATGGGCTTGCCCCACTGGATGGGGCGCTTGGGGTCGGGCTGCTCGCCCACCGGTACGGGCTTGGGGAAGCTCACGAAGATATCTTGGCCACCCTTGCCTTCGGGACGCTGCACGGCCATGAGCAGCGCCTTGCCCGAAGTAGCCAGGAAGCCGTCGAGGTGCTCCTTGTCGTCGTTGCGGTAGTTGTCGATCTGCACTTTCTGCGGTGGGCTCCAGCCGCCCGGCGAGCGCCGGCTCGTGCTGAAGCCCTTGGGCTCCATGAAGCCATCGACGTACACGCCGATGAGCAGGGCTACTTGGCCGTTGGCCGATACCGAGGCCAGGCCGTTGGGGTCCTCGGGGCCGTTGGGCGGGGTGCCGAGGTTTTTGGCTGGCCCCCAGGTCTGGTTTTTACCGCTCGTAATCTTCGAGTACCAGATGTCCTGCGGGTCGCGGGTGCCGCCTACGTTGCCGGGATGGCCCTGGCGGGCAAAGAACATCGTGCGGCCGTCGGGTGAGATAACCGGGTGCGTATCAACATATTTGCTATTGATGTTCGGCCCCAGATTTTTGAGGGTCGAATCCATCTGCACGGTTTCGACCTCGGTGGTAGTGGGATTTTTGAAGTCCTGCTTCACCATCTGCACGTCTACGTTGGCAACGCCGATGGCGTCGATTTGGTTGACGCCCGCCACCTTGGCCGTGTTCATGGTTACCCGTGCGCCGATGGTGCGGTACTTCTCAGGCTTGAACGTAACCTGGAGCGTACGGTAGGCCTCGGGCAGCGGGCCAGGGTTCTTATTAGTATAGACCTCGTGGTGCTCGCCCTTGGTATCAATCAACTCGATTTTAGTAATCGAGCCAGGGTTGAAGTTTTCAATAACCGTCACCTGCTGGGCCAGCACAGACTTGGCGAAGCGCACCTCAATAAACTCGTTAGACCCGTCCTTGGCCGGAATCCAGGCCTCGTTGCTGATCTGGCCAAGCGGCTGGGCATTGGGCTCACCCAGCACCTTTTCGGGGGCAAATGGCTCCTTGCCTTTCGCTTTCTGAGAGGATACGTCTTCTACCTTCGAGGCCCAAAGCACGGTTTGGGCCTGGGCGGTCGGGGCGGCCAGCAGGCCAGCCCCGAGGGCCGGCATAATAAGTAGCGCCGAATGCAGGTTCATAGCGTAAAAGAAGGCCAGTCGCGATAAAGCGCCGGGAAATACTAGGAAAAATACCAGGCCGTAGCATAGCCTGGGCTTATAACTACGAACCTAACACCAAATCGGCAAAGGTGTTGCGGCCCCATCTTTGCGCCATGCCGTCACCTTCCGATTCTGCGTCCGCCTACGATTACGTATTAATAGGGGGCGGGGCTGCCGGCCTCAGCTTGGCTTACCACCTGGCCCAGGAGCCGCGTCTGGCCGATCGACGGGTGCTACTCATCGAACCCGAGGCCAAAGACCAGAACGACCGCACGTGGTCGTTCTGGGCCGACGAGCCCACGCCGTTCGACGGGCTGGCCGTGGGCGAGTGGACCACCATTGCCTTCCGCAGCCCCGGCTTCGAGCGGGTGTTCGACCTGGGCGAGTACCGCTACCGCACCATCCGGGGCCTGGATTTCTACCAATTTGTGCACCGGGCGCTGGCGGCGCGGCCGGCCCAGTTTACGGTGCTGCGCGGTCGGGTGGCGGCTCTGCACGATACCCCTGCCGGCGTGCGGGTGCGCACCGAGACGGGGGAGGAGTTTACCGCCCGCTACGCCTTCGACAGCCGGCCGCCCGCCATCGTGCCCCAGCCGGCCCGGCACCGCTACCTGCTCCAGCACTTCCTGGGCTGGGAAATCGAAACTACCCGCGACGCTTTCAATCCCGCGGTAGTGGAGTTCATGGATTTCCGGGGACCGCAGCAGCACGAGGCGCGGTTTATCTACGTGCTGCCCTTCGGCCCGCGCCGGGCGCTGGTCGAGTACACGCTGTTTTCGGCGCAGGTGCTGGATAAAGCAGAGTACGAAGCGCAGGTGCTTGACTATTTGAAAAATGAGCTTGGGTTGACGAGCGCCGAATACCACATCGTGGACCGCGAGGAAGGGGCTATCCCGATGACTGACCACCCGCTGCCGGCCCGCGCAGGGGCGCACGTCATCAACTTGGGCACCCGCGCCGGGCGGGCCAAGCCTAGCACCGGCTACGCGTTTCGGCGCATCCAGGCGCAGTCGGCGCGACTGGCGGCGGCGCTGGCGGCTACCGGCCAGCCCCCGGCCGACGTTACCGGCGACCGCTGGCAGTTTCACTTCTTCGATACGCTGCTGCTCGACATCATGCAGCGGCGGGGCGAGATAACCCGCGACTTGTTCGCGCAGCTTTTTGCCCGCAACCCGGTAACGCGCGTCTTACGCTTTCTGGATGAGAAAACCGGCTGGGCCGACAACCTGCGCATTATGAACTCGGTGAGCGCGGGGCCGTTTCTACGCTCCATCGGGTACGTGTTGCGCGGCCGCCCGGGGCAGCGCTAGCTGCCGCAGCCCCCGCAACCGCCGCAGCCCCCGCCGCAGCCGCTACCCCCGCCGTCGCCGCCTGAGCTACAGCCGCTACTTTCCCCGTCGCTGCTCCAACTCCAGCCACTGCCCCCATCGCCACTGTTACCGCCGAAGGGCGCGAGGTGATCGGCCAACAGCCCCAGGCCCAGCGAGTGCAGGCTGCTTACTCCCAGCACAGCCACGGCCATGATGACCACCGCCGGCCCATCGGCGCGGCCCCGCTGCCGGGCTAGGCGCCCTTCGATGTCGTGCAGCACGGCGGCCC
>CAJYVK010000262.1 GCA_913778455.1 uncultured Hymenobacter sp.
CAGCACGAGTTACGCTGCGCTAAACTCGCGCTAGTGCTACGGTCGTTACTCAAACGCATGTTTACCACTCACCATCTCACCACCTCACCACTCACCACTGCCGGGGGCAACTAAAATCCGGGGGGTACGTCTCAACGAGTATTGGCGGCCGGGCCGCATCTTTGCAGTAGTTAAAAATCACCCGCTTTCAGCATGAACTTCTCTTTCCGCCCTGCCTTGGCCCTCTTGCTGCTCGGCAGCGCCGTTACCCTCACTTCCTGCGACTACGCCTCGCTCAGCCCCGGCCAGAATCCGCAGGAGCGCGAAGGCTTCAGCAACCCGCCCGGCTACACCAACGCCGACGTGAACCGCGACAGCATCAACTACAAGCAGACCGTGACCAAGCCCGTGGGCGTGGGCTCGGCTACGGCTATCGCCAACGGGAGCACCCAAGACAAGCTTAATTCGGCCCCGGCTGGCAACAGCGCTGCCTCGCCCCAGACCGCCAGCGGCAAGCTGGGTGCCACCGACCAGGCCCAGCCCAAGGCCACCAACAGCACCAACGGCAGCGGCAACAGCAACGACGCCAGCGCCAAGAAGGGCGGCATGTAGGCCCGCGACCCGTCGCATTGCCCTTTTCATTACGAAAGCCCCGCGCCACTCCTGGCGCGGGGCTTTTTGTATGGTCGAGCTAGAGGTGGGGGGCCGGCAAGGGGCCGCACCTATCGGTAAAGTTGCGCTGGAAAAGCTACTGTATGTTTAGCGCGGCTCCGGCCCTGGGGGGCCGGGGCGCGGGGCCGGGCCGCCCGCCGGCCCCGGCTGCCCCGGGCGGCAGCCAACACGAATACGGCCCGTTAGCTACCAGAAAATGAACCTTAAAACCTTGCTGCTGGCGGCTTCGGCCGGCTGGCTGACCCACTCCGCCGCGCTTGCACAATCGATTGAGTTGATCAATCCCATTCTCACCGGCTTCTACCCCGACCCCAGCATCGTGCAGGTGGGGGCGGATTACTACCTGGTGAATTCGACGTTTTCGTACTTCCCGGGCATCCCGGTGATGCACAGCCGCGACCTCAAAAACTGGAAGCAGGTGGGTAACGTCATCAGCCGGCCCTCGCAGATGAATTTCTTGGGTGACCGCATGACGCGGGGCTTGTTTGCCCCGGCCATTGAGTACCACAACGGCACGTACTACGTCACCTGCACGCTCATCGACCACAAGGGCAACTTCGTGGTAACGGCCAAAAACCCCGCTGGGCCGTGGAGCGACCCCACTTTCCTGCCCGAGGTGCGGGGCATCGACCCCTCGCTGTATTTTGAGGGCGACAAGGCGTACGTCATCTACAACAGCGACCCGCCCGACAACAAGCCGCTCTACGACGGCCACCGCTCCATCAAGATCATCGAGCTGAACCCGCAGACCCTGCAAACCGTGGGCGAGGCTAAGATTGTGGTGAACGGCGGCGTGGACCTCAGCAAAAAGCCAGTCTGGATCGAAGGCCCGCACCTGATGAAGCGCAACGGCTGGTACTACCTCTACGCGGCCGAGGGTGGCACGTCGGTTAACCACACGGAGGTGGTTTTCCGCAGCAAGGCGGCGCTCGGGCCGTTCGTGCCTTACGAGAAGAATCCCATCCTGTCGCAGCGCGAGCTGCCCCGCGATCGCAAAGACCCCATCACCTCGGCCGGGCACGCGCAGTTCGTGCAGGGGCCGGACGGTAAGACTTACGCCATTTTCCTGGCCGTGCGGCCCTACGAGGGGAATTATTACAACACGGGCCGCGAGACGTTTATCGTGCCCGTGACCTGGAAAGACGACTGGCCCGTGATGGAGCCCGGCCCCAACGGCGTGCAGTACGCCTACACCGCCAAGTACCCCGAGGTAAAGCAGCCCGGCGCCCGGCCCCAGAGCGGCAACTTTGCCTACACCCTCACCTTCGAGAAGCAGCTCGACCCGGCACTGCTCTTCATGCGCACGGTGGACAGCAGCAGCTTTTCGCTGACCAAGGCCAAGGGGCTGACGCTAAAGCTCAAGCCCGCAACGGTGGCCGAGACCGGCAACCCATCCTTCGTCGGCAAGCGCCAGCAGCACATGTACTGCACTGCCGAAACCGAGCTGAGCTTCGCGCCGAAGGCCGACAACGAAAAGGCGGGCCTGGTTGTCTTCCAGGACGAAAAGCACTTCTACTACCTCTGCAAGTCGGTAGACAAGGGCCAGCCGCAGCTCCAGCTGTTTAAGAGCACGGCCGATGCCAAGCAGCCCGAGCTGCTGGCCCAGGCCCCGCTCAAGTCGGCCACAGCCAGCGTGCAGCTGCGCATCCAGGCCCAGGCCGACAGCTACGGCTTCAGCTTTTCGGAAGATGGCAAGACGTGGAGCGTGCTCAAGGACAAGGTCGATGGCAAGTTTCTGAGCACCCAGGTGGCGGGTGGCTTCATCGGCTGCCTGTTCGGGATGTACGCCACTTCCTCGGGCCAGCCCACGACCAACGCGGCGTCCTTCAAGTGGCTGAAATACGCCGGCAACGACCCCGTATTCAAGCCCGCCCGCTAGGGCCGGGGCGCGGCCGGGCACTAATCCGGCCGCGCCCTTGGGCTACCCTCTCACGCCTTTTCCACTCGTATGAAACCGCTGCTTTTTACCGCCCTGCTGGCCCTGGCGGCCTGCCCCGGCGGGTGGGCGCAAAACCCCATTATCCGCGACGTCTTTACGGCCGACCCGGCCCCGCTGGTGTACCGCGACACGCTGTTTCTGTACACCGGCCACGACACGGCCTCGGTAAGCGAAACCAACTACAAGATGCCCGACTGGCGCATCTATTCTACTACCGACATGAAGCACTGGCACGACTACGGCAAGCGCCTCTCGGTGAAAACCTTTGCCTGGGCCACCGGCGATGCCTACGCGGCGCAGTGCGTCGAGCACAACGGCAAGTTTTACTGGTTTGCGGCCACGTTTCAGCGTAACGCCGACCCCAACAAGGTCGGCAACCGGGGCGCGGCCATCGGGGTGGCCGTGGCCGACCGGCCCACCGGGCCGTTTCGCGATGCCATTGGCAAGCCGTTGATTTCAAACGATATGACGCTTGACCAAAAGCACGGCTGGGACGACATCGACCCTACCGTTTTCATCGACGACGACAAGCAGATTTACCTGTACTGGGGCAACGGCAGCTGCC